>JBDTTY010000020.1:0-13360 GCA_040007975.1 Betaproteobacteria bacterium
CGCTCGTCGGCAGCCGCATGCGCAACCACGGGGATGCCGTCGGCCACGGCCGCAGCGACGATATCCGTCAGGTAATACTCGTTTTGTGCATTGTCGGGTTTCAACGCCTCGACCCAGCGCCGCATCAATGCCGTGGGCGCCGCCATCACGCCGGTATTGACCTCGTTCAACTTGTGCTGCGCGGGCGCAAGATCGCGGTCCTCGACAATGGCACGGACGCGTCCCGATGCGTCACGTACGATGCGGCCGAGACCGGTGGGATCGGGCACTACCGCCGTGAGCACCGCCAGTTGTCCCTCTTCCGCGACTGCGACCAACGCGGCGAGCGCGTCCGCAGGTACGAGCGGCAGGTCACCGATCGTGACCAGCGTGACCCCGTCGGGCGGCAGCGCGTCCAGTGCCACACGCGTGGCATCGCCGGTGCCACGCGGCGGATCCTGCACGACAAAGGCAAGATCGGTGGCGGTGAGCGTCTCGCGCACTGCTTCCGCGCCGAATCCCACCACCAGCAGCAATGCGCGCGGCGACAGCGTGCGCGCGGTGTCGAGCAGATGCGCCACGAGCGGCTTACCGGCCAGTGAGTGCAACACCTTTGGCAACGCGGAATGCATGCGTTTGCCTTGACCGGCGGCGAGGACGACGACATTGAGAGTGGAGGCCACGACGAATTAACCGGTGAATGTGGGTGTTGATGATACCCGCGATGGCGGGATAGCTCATTTGCCGACGGTAAAATCGATAGGCGGCGGATGACGTCCGTGGATGACGTCGGTAGGCGAGGCTTCAGCCTCGCGGCCCATCGCGTGAGGTGGGCGAGGCTGAAGCCTCGCCTACGGGGCGGAGAAAATGGTACAGTTTTATGACATCAAGACGTGCAACGGGTTCCGTACCGACTGCGCGCGTTCACCTGGAGGATGGCCCCATGCTTCAACTGCGTGTTTGCGCAGCGTTCGCGCTGCTTTTCGCATGTTCATTCGCAGTCCACGCCGCCGATGATTGCAAGTTTCGCGGCGAGCTGGACGACATGTACTGCGACGACAACCACGACATGGTCGCGGACCCGCCCAAAGACTCGAAAAAGTTCAAGAATCCGTCGACGCTGATCTTCGCGTACACGCCGATCGAGGACCCTGCGGTCTACCAGAATCTGTTCAAACCCTTCAACGAACATCTCGCGGCATGCACGGGCAAAAAGGTTGTCTACTTCACCGTGCAATCCAACGCCGCTCAGATCGAGGCGATGCGCGCCGGTCGCCTGCACATAGCAGGCTACGCCAGTGGCCAGACCGGCTTCGCCGTCAATCTCGCCGGCGCGGTCCCATTCGCAATCAAGGGGGACGAAAAGGGTCAGCGCACCTATAACCAGATCGTCGTGGTGAAAGCGTCGAGCCCGTACATGAAATTGACGGACTTGAAGGGCAAGAAGGTCGCGCATACCTCGCCGTCCTCCAACTCGGGCAACATGGCGCCGCGCGCATTGCTGCCGGCCGAAGGCCTGACGCCCGACAAGGACTACAAGGTCATTTACTCGGGCAAGCACGATCAGTCGCTGTTGGGTGTGATGTCAGGCGACTACGACGCGGCGACGATCACGTCCGACATTTACGACCGCTTTGTCAATCGCGGCATGATCAAGGCCGACGATGTGCGCATCCTGTTTCGCAGCGGCCCGTTCCCGACGTCTGCCTTCGCCTATGCGCATGATCTCGATCCGGCATTGGCGGCAAAGATTTCCAAGTGCTTCACCGACTATCGCTTCAGCGCCGAGATGAAAAAGGAATTTCTGGGCGACGACCGCTTCCTGCCCGTCAGCTACAAGGACGACTGGTTGCTGGTTCGCAAGGTCGCCGAAGCCTCCGGTACCCCGTTCAACAAAGCCGGCTACGAACGCGAAGTTGCGGCCGAAGCCAAGGCGAAAAAATGACGCGCCTGCGCGTGACCTCGATGGAGAAAACCATGCTGATGCAATTGCGTATTGCGTTGTGCGCCGCGGCTGTCGCTGTCGCCGCATCGTTCCCGGTGTGGGCCGCCGACGCCTGCTCCAACCGCGGCGAGCTGGACTCGATGTATTGCGACACCAACAAGGATTTGGTGGCCGACGCCCCGACCGACGCCAAGAAGTGGAAGAACCCATCGACGATCGTGTTCACATACACACCGGTCGAGGATCCCGCGGTCTACGAAAACGTGTTTAAGCCTTTCACCACGCACCTGTCCGCGTGTCTCGACAAAAAAGTCGTGTTCTATCAGGTGCAAAACAATGCGGCGGAGATCGAGGCCATGCGCTCGGGACGCCTGCATGTCGGCGGCTTCTCCACCGGCCCCACCGCCTTCGCCGTCAACTTGGCGGGGGCCGTGCCGTTTGCCGTCAAGGGCACGGCCAAGGAGTTTCAGGGCTACAACCTGATCGTAATCGTGAAGGCGTCTTCGCCGTACCACAAGCTCGCCGACCTCAAAGGCAAAAAGGTCGCGCACACGTCGCCGTCGTCCAACTCGGGCCATCTCGCGCCGTTGGCACTTTTCCCCGCCGAAGGGTTGGCGCCTGACAAGGATTACAAGCCGGTGTTCTCCGGCAAGCACGATCAATCGGTGCTGGGCGTGAATTCGGGTGACTACGACGCTGCCGCCGTCGCGTCGGACGTGTTTCATCGGATGGCGGTGCGTGGCCAGATCAAGGAAGACGACTTCCGCGTGATCTATCGCAGCCAGAAATTTCCGACGTCGTCGTTTGCCTATGCGCACGACCTCGATCCGAAACTCGTCGACAAGATGCTGACGTGCTTTTACAACTATCGCTTCACGCCCGAAATGCAAAAGGCCTTCGACGGCGCCGATCGCTTCTTCCCGATCAACTATCGGACCACCTGGGACGTGGTGCGTGCGGTCGCCAAGGGGTCAGGACAGGCGTTTGACAAGAGCACCTACGAGAAGGAAACCAAACGCGAGGCCGAAGCCGCCGCCAAAGCGAAGAAGGGCTGATGCTCGAACTTCGCCATCTTTCGAAGTCCTACGTTGCCGGCAAGCTGGTTCTGACCGACATCAATCTCGAGATCGCCGCCCGCGGCATCACGTCGATCATCGGCCCGTCGGGCACCGGCAAGAGCACGCTGATCCGGTGCATCAACCGATTGGTGGAACCCACGCAAGGCGAGATCCTGTTCGACGGGACGGATCTCGCCAAGCTCAACGGCGCGCCGTTGCGCCAGGCGCGTCGACATATCGGCATGGTGTTCCAGGAGTACAACCTGGTCGAACGTCTGACGGTGATGGAAAACCTGCTGTCGGGACGGTTGGGCTATGTGTCGCCGTGGCGGGCCTGGCGGCGCAAGTTTCCGGATAGCGACATCCGCAAGGCATACGAGCTACTCGACGTCGTTGGATTAGCCGGATTCGCCCATCGTCGCGCGGACGCCCTGTCCGGCGGACAACGCCAACGCGTGGGCATCGCGCGCGCCGTGATGCAGGAACCCAAATTGCTGCTGGCGGACGAGCCCACCTCCTCGCTCGATCCCAAGACCTCTGTCGAAATCATGGAATTGCTCGCCGGGGTCGGGCGCGCACGCGAAATTCCGGTACTGATCAACATGCATGACGTTGAACTCGCCAAGCGCTTTGCGGATCGCATTGTCGGCATGTCGGGCGGGCGGGTGATTTTTGACGGCGCCCCGACCTATCTCACCGACGCGATCCTGAAACAGATCTACGGCGGCGAGGCGTGGCTGCAATGAGTTGGCCGCAATGAGGCAACAGCCGTGAGCGCTGCCGCACCCGGCACCGCGCCGTACCCCGACCCGTTTGTGCGCAGTTGGTGGCCGCGCGTGGCCTGGGTGGTGTTGCTGATCTACATCATCTACGCCTGCGCGCAGATGGATATTTCGTGGGAGCGGCTGCAGATCGGCCTTGCCAACGCCGCGAAGTTTTTCGAGCGACTTTTTCCGCCCAATTTCCTGCGTTGGGAATTGCTGGTCAAGGGCCTCCTCGAAAGTCTGGAAATCGCCGTACTGGCCACCACGCTGGGCATCACGCTGGCGTTGCCGATCGGCCTCGCCGCCGCGCGCAATCTGATGCCGCCGTGGGTATCGTGGCCGGCGCGCGCAATCATCGTGATGGCGCGCTCCTTCCATCCGGTGATCGTCGCCATCCTGTTCGTCAAGGCCGTGGGCTTCGGCGCGCTGGCCGGTATTCTGGCGTTGACGGTGGCATCGGTGGGTTTCATCGGCAAGCTCTTTACCGAAGCGATCGAGGAAATTTCACTAAAGCAGGTGGAAGCAGTGCGCGCCACCGGCGCACCATTCGCGTCGGTACTGGCCTACGGCGTGATGCCGCAGGTGTTCTCCCGCTTCATCGGCTTTGGCACGTACCAACTCGACTCCAATCTGCGCAACTCCACGATGGTGGGGATTGTCGGTGCCGGCGGCATTGGCGGCACGCTGTTCGCCGCGTTCCAGCGCTTCGACTACGACTTCGTCTGCGCGATCCTGCTGTCGATCATCGGCTTGATCATGCTGGGCGAGATCCTGGCCACCGCCGTGCGCGCGATCTTCATCGGCAATGCCACGCTGGCGGATCTGTTTCGCCGCGGCGGCACAGTAGTGCGTGAACGCGTGCTGGAGGACGACTGATGGCGGATACCGCGGTCGTTGCCGCGCCGGTCGCGCAGCGTCGGTGGTATCGCTTCACGCGCGCCCAACGCCTGGCGCGCTTTGTCGTGTACTTCATCATCGTCGCCGCAATTGTCGCGTCGTTGCGCACGATCGAGGTGATCCCCGAATTTCTGTATGACGCACCGGAGCAGGTCGTCGATCTGCTGACGCGGATGTGGCCGATCGACTGGCCACACTACAAGGACACGGTACACGAAGCGCTGATCGAAACCATCAACATCGCGTCGATGGGCACGCTGCTGGCACTGGTGCTGGCGCTACCAGTCGGCGTGTTGGCGGCGCACAACCTCGTGCCGTTTACGCCGCTCAATCTTTTCGCCAAGTTGATTCTCGTCTCGTCGCGCTCGGTCAATTCGCTGGTGTGGGCGCTGCTGTTCGTCGGCATCTTCGGCCCCGGCGCGCTTGCGGGCACATTGGCCATCGCGTTTCGTTCGATCGGCTTTGTCGGCAAGCTGTTCGGTGAGGCGCTGGAAGAGGCAGCGCCCGGCCCGATCGAGGCGCTGACTGCGGCGGGCGCCCCGTGGTGGTCGCGGATGACCTTTGGCTACTGGCCGCAGGTGAAGCCCGCGTTCTGGTCGATCGCGCTGTTTCGCTGGGACATCAACGTGCGCGAATCCGCCGTGCTGGGGTTGGTGGGCGCCGGCGGCATCGGGATGGCGCTCGACTCCGCGCTCAATCTTTTCCAGTGGGACCGCGTGGCGCTGATCCTGATCGCGATTCTGGTGGTGGTGATCATCGCCGAGGTGGTCGTCACGCAGGTGCGCAAGCGGATGATCTGATTTCTCGCGCGAGGCAGTAGGCGAGGCTTCAGCCTCGCGGCGCATCGGCGCGAGGCTGAAGCCTCGCCTACCGCCTCGCCTACGACTTGCCAAGGTGCTTGGCCAGAAACCGCTCCATCGCCTCGTAAAACTCGAACCGGTTTTCCTCGTTGCGAAAGCCGTGGCCTTCGTTGTCCTTGACCAGATACTCGACCTCCACACCGCGCTTGCGCATCGCCTCGACCATCTGATCGCTCTCGCTCTTGACCACCCGCGGGTCCTTCGCCCCCTGCGCGATCAGCAGCGGCGCGGTGATCCTGTCGGCGCTGAACACCGGGGATGCCCCGCGCAACAGTGTCTCGTCGTGTTCCATGCTGCCGACCATTTCCTCCATCATCGCGAGGAACGGCTTCCAGTACGGCGGAATGCCTTTGAGAAACGTCAACAGGTTGGATACCCCCACGTAGTCGACACCGGCCGCATACAATTCCGGCGTGAATGCGAGACCGGCCAACGTGGCATAGCCGCCGTAACTGCCGCCATAGATCGCCACCCGCTTCGGATCGGCGATGCCTTCGCTGATGAGCCAATGGACGCCGTCGGTGATGTCATCCTGCATCGCGCGGCCCCATTGCCGGAACGAGGCCTCCCAAAACGCGCGGCCGTAACCGACCGAGCCGCGAAAATTCATCTGCAATATCGCGTACCCGCGATTGGCCAGAAATTGCACCTCGGGATTGAAACCCCACGTATCGCGCGCCCATGGGCCGCCATGCGGATTTACGACCACCGGCAGATTGGTGGCCGCTCGCCCCTTGGGCAGAGTCAGGTAGCCGTGGATCGTCAATCCGTCGCGCGACACATATTGCACGGGCTTCATCGCGGCGAGGTCGCCTTCCGGCAGCCACGGTGAGACATCCGCCAGCAGCTCGAGCGACTTGGTCGCCATGTCGTACAGATAGCGCTTACCGCGCGTTCGATCGCTGTACGACGCGACGATGAACTTGTCCTCGGCCTTGTTGGCCGACGTGAATTCAATCTCGAACCCCGGCAACTTTGCCTCGACGTCGCGAAACATCGCCTCGGTCTGCGCATCGAGAAAGCGCCGCTCGGTTTTCGCCGTGACCCAACGCACGGACGTCAGCACATGGCGCTGGTGCGAATAGGTGAGGCTCTCCACATCGACATCCGGATGCTCAGCCAGCAATTCACCTTCGGTCGCCGTGACTGGATCGAACACGAAGATCGCCGACTTGTCGCGACCGCGATTGGACGCGACATACAACTGCCGATTGTCGAACGTAAAAAAGAGGGGTGCCACCGACTCCTTGAAGTTGGTGGTCAGGATCGGCGCAAAGTCGTCGTCCTCCGTCGCGCGATAGAGCAACGTCGTGGTGACACCATCGGTGGCGCCTGCCACGCGGAGCTTGCCGTCGTGATCGGTGCCCCAACTGGTGATGTTGCCGGGGTTTTGCGCGATCAGTTGTTCCACGCCGGTCTTGACATTGATACGAAACACATCGAACACTTCCGGGTCACGGCGATTGTGCGAGACGATCAGATGGTCATCGTCGTCTTCGAGAATGTCGACGAGTTCGGCCCGCACCTTCTCGCCCGGTGTCAGGTCCTTCACGTCGCCGCCATCGAGGCCGACGGACACGACGTGAAAATTCTCGTCGCCGCCGAAATCCTTCTGGAAGACGATCCGGTCGCCCTTCCAAAAGTACGCGCTGATATCGCGTGCCGATTCGGACGTCGCGCGTGTGGCGCTGCCACCTGCCAGCGGGCGCACGAATACATTCATCCGCCGTTCCCACGGCGCGGTGTACGACAGATAGCGGCCATCCGGCGAGATCTGGTGTCCTGCCTGCTCGGGATTGCGGAAAAAGTCGCGCAGCGCGATGGTCGCGGCGGGCGCATTGGTGGCCGCACCGGGCGAGGCCTCGACCATGCGTGGCGTGGGCACAAGAAGATTCAACAGCCGCATGAGATGTCCTTGAGTAAGAGTGTTGCGACGCATGATAGCCGGAGGCAGGGGTGGGGTATGCTTCATCCCCGTGTCGATCATCGCAGTGTTCAATCAGAAGGGCGGCGTGGGCAAGACCACGACCGCACTCAATCTCCTTGCGGCGATCGCGCAGCGCAAGCAGCGCCCATTGGGCATCGACCTCGACCCGCAGGGTCATTTGTCGCACATCTTTGGCGTGCAACCCCGCGCTGCCGACGACACGATCTACAGTTTTTTCATGCGCCAGCGGCCGCTGGACGAAATCGCGGAGATCACCAAGAGTGGCGTGATCCTGTGTCCATCGCATCTTGAACTGAACAAACTCGACACGCTACTGGGCAAGGGCGTCAATGTCGTCACCCGCCTGCGCCATGCGCTGCATGCGCCCGGCGCGGCACCCGGTCCTGTCGTGATCGACTGTTGCCCGCTGCTCAACGTACTGTCGCTCAATGCGGTATTTGCAGCCGATCTGATGTTGATCCCGGTGTCCGCCGATTTCCTGTCATTGCAGGGGGCGGGTCAGGTCGAGCGTGCGCTGAATGCGCTGGAGCCGGTGTTCAAGCGGCGGCTGCCGCGACGGTATCTGCTGACCCGCTACGACATGCGACGGCGGATGAGCGGCGCGGTGGTGGAACGGATGGCGGAAACGCTGCGTCCCGACGAGATCTGTGTCACGCGCATTCGGGAGAACGTGAAACTGGCCGAGAGCCCGTCCGTGGGTGTGGACATTTTCCGGCACGCGCCTGACAGCCGCGGCGCGCGCGACTATGCGGCGTTGCACGAGGAGCTAGTGGGTGCCGGCTTTCTGGAACGATGACGGGGCCGCACTGATGAGGCTGATGACACCTTCGACGTCCAGCGTATCCACGCGGCGCGGCACCGATTGCTCATGGCAGTCGACGATCTCGCAATAGTGGTACATCTGCCGCAACCGCCGTTCGGCGTCTGTTTGCGTGGCCGCCATGATCAGGATGTTGTCCACCCGCTGACCGTGTTTGGTTTTGATGTTGAAACCGTATCGAATCACGACGTGCCTCCCCGTTTGCATCCACGTTGCCGCAGGACCCTATTGTTGTCCTTGCCAATCAAGGCATTGGGACGGGCCGCTGATATGATTGGACGGATCCTGCACGCAAGTAACGTACCCACCCCGAGCAACTCCTCAATGACCCCCGCGCCAGTCTCGCCCACTACGGCCGTCGACGCCGACAGCATTGCCATTCTTTCAGATGCATTGCGGCGAATGAAGCTAGTAAGTGCCCACACACAGCCACGACTGAGCCCCCTTGCCGGCGGCGTTTCCTCCGACATCTATCGCGCCGAATTGCCGTCGGGCGTCATATGCGTCAAGCGCGCGCTGCCAAAATTGAAGGTCGCGGCCGACTGGCAAGCCCCGGTGGAGCGCAATCGGTGGGAGGTCGAATGGCTGCGAGTCGCGGGTGGCGTCGTGCCAGGCGCGGTGCCCCAAATCCTGGGTGAGGACACACAAGCGGGCGCCTTTGCGATGACCTGGCTCGACCCGGCCAACTATCCAGTATGGAAATCTTTGCTGCAGACGGGTACCGCACCCCCCGGCATTGCCACCGCCGTGGGACACATCCTGGGGCGCATTCACGCGGCAACGGCGGATCGTCCGGCGATCGCGGAACGCTTTCGCACCGACGACTTGTTCCATGCGATCCGACTCGATCCATACCTCGTGACCACCGCCCGCGTCCATGCCGATCTGGCGCCGCAACTGCTTGCGCTGGTGATCACCACGGCGACCACCAAGCGCGTGCTGGTCCATGGCGACTTCAGTCCGAAAAATATCGTCGTCGGTGCCGATGGCCCGGTGCTGCTCGACGCCGAATGTGCGTGGTACGGCGACCCCGCATTCGATCTCGCGTTTGTGTTGAATCACCTGCTGCTGAAAGGCGTGTGGCAGCCGCAATGGCGCGCCGACTATGCGGCGATGGCGATGGCGCTTTTGGCCGCGTATCAGCCGCTGGTGACGTGGGAGCCGTGGATGGCGCTGGAAGCGCGCACCGCCGCGCTATTGCCCGGCCTGATGCTCGCGCGCATCGACGGCAAATCGCCGGTCGAATACATCACCGATGTGCGCTACAAGGATGACGTACGCACGTTTGCGCGTGCGCATCTCGTCCAGCCGGTGGCATCGCTGGAACAGCTTGTGCATCGATGGTCTCCATGACACCCACCACCATCAATCGCGTGCACGGTCGCCGCGTCTACGATTCACGTGGACGGCCCACCGTAGAAGCGGAGGTCCGCCTTGCCAGCGGCGTGATCGGCCGCGGCATTGCCCCGGCCGGCGCGTCACGCGGTTCGCGCGAAGCCATCGATTTGCGCGACGGCGGCACCCGTCTGGGTGGCTACGACGTCGCCACCGCGGTCGCCAACGTGCGGGGTCCGCTGGCGCGCGCGATCTTCGGCATGGATGCACTTGAGCAGGCGGAAATCGACGCCAAGCTGATCGAGGTGGACGGCACACCCAACAAATCGAAGATGGGCGCGAATGCGATGGTCGCCATCTCGCTCGCCGTGGCGCAGGCCGCAGCCGCGGCGCACGACATGCCGCTGTGGATGTACCTTGCGGGGGACGGGCCCGTGTCGCTGCCGCTACCCGAGATCCAGATTTTCGGCGGAGGAGCGCACGCTGGCCGACGTATCGACATCCAGGATCTGATGGTGATGCCCCTCGGGGCGTGGACCTTCGACGATGCGATCACGATGGTCGCCGAAATCTATCGCGCGGCCGGCACGTTGATGCAGGAAACCGGCAAGCTGGCCGGCGTGGCCGATGAAGGTGGCTACTGGCCCAATTTCGTATCGAACGAAGAGGCGCTGGAGATGACGGTGCGCGCCATCGAGCGCGCCGGATGTCACCCTGGCAGCGACGCGGCCATTTCTCTCGACATCGCTGCGTCCGAATTCGGTCGTGATGGACGCTATACGTTGGCGCTGGACAAGCGTGAGCTTGATCGCGACGGCATGTCCGAAATGCTGCTGCACTGGCTCGACAAATATCCGATCGTGTCGATCGAGGACCCTTTCGCCGAAGATGATCGCGTGGCATGGATCGAATTCAATCGCGCCGCCGGCCATCGCGTGCAGATCATCGGCGACGACTACCTCACCACTAACGCTGCCCGCATCGACGAAGCCCGTATTGACGACGCATGCAACGCCGTGCTGATCAAGGTCAATCAGGCCGGCACACTGACCGAAACCAAGGCCGCGCTTGACGCCGGCCGTGCCGCGGGCTTTGCCACCATCGTGTCGGCGCGCTCCGGCGAATCCGAAGATACGGCCATCGCGCACCTGGCCGTAGGCTGGAATGCCGGGCAGTTGAAGGTCGGCTCGTTTGCGCGCAGCGAGCGCATGGCCAAATGGAACGAAGTGCTGCGCATCGAGGAAGCACTGGGCGCGGATGCGCGCTTTGCCGGTGCCGCTGCGCTGGCGCGACGGAAGTAATTACCGCACGCTGGCCAGCCAGGCGGCGACCTTCGCGTGGTCCAGTACCTCGCGATTGACCACCGACACCGGGGTCTGGTGCGTCGCAAAATCCACGACGCTGCCCAAGCCGGCGCGCGCAATCGCATCGAAACACTCATCGGTCCAGCACAGCGAATGCGGCGTGACAATCACGTTGTCCATCGTGAGCAATGGATTGTCGGGCGCCACCGGCTCCTGCTCGAACACGTCGAGGGCGGCACCGGCAATGGTGCCGCTGCGCAGGGCCGCGATCAATGCTTGCTCGTCCACGATCGGCCCGCGCGCGACATTGAGCAGGTAGGCGGTTTTTTTCATCTGTGCCAAACGCTGCGCATTGATCAGGTGTCGCGTGCTGTCGTTGAGCAAACAGGTCACGACGACGAAATCGGCGCGCCGCAATAGCTCATCGAGTGACACGAGTTGCGCACCCAGCGCCGTCGCATCCGCGGCGGCGGCAACCGGATCCGCGACGATCACCTCCAGATCGAACGCGCGCGCTAGTGGCACCGTCTCGCGACCGATGCCGCCGAAGCCCACCAACCCGATGGTCCGGCCGGTCAAGCCGCGACCCATGAAGTCGTTGCGGCGATTCCAGCCCCCCGTGCGGGTCAAATGGTCTTTGGCGAACAATCGTTGCGCCAACGCCAGCACGAAGGTCATCGCCATCGTCGCCACGGGTCGACGGATCGCGATCGGCGTGTTGGTCAGAACGATGCCGGCGCGGGTCAACGCCGGCACGTCGACCGAGTCGAAGCCGACTCCATGCCGCGCGATCAATTTCACGCGGCAATCGGCGCGACCGACGGTGGTAGCAGTGACCTTGGGCGAGTTGACATAGAGCAGGTCATACGTCGCCGCAATGTCGGGCACCATCTCGCTGCCGATGGCGGGCAGGTACTCCCATTCGATGGCGGCGCAGTTGTTGAGCAATGCCAGGGGTCCGTCGCCAAACGACGGCGTGCCGGTGCTGGTGAGGAGGTCAGGGGTGAGGCCCACGCGGAGTTTGGCGGTCATGACGATGGCACCTTGGATGAATTTGATGAACGTGTAGGCGAGGCTTCAGCCTTGCTGGATGCCAAGCGAGGCTGAAGCCTCGCCTACCAGCCCTTGGCTACGTCAGCTTATGCAGGCCCGCAATGCCGGCGGCGAGGCCTGCCTTGTAGATCTGCGAGTCGAGACCGAATCCGAGAACGCGAAAACCGAACGCGTGATAGCGCGCAGTCCAGGAGTCGTCGAGCGCAAGAAAACCCGCTGGCTTGCCGTGCATACGCGCAGCGGCCACCACACGCGCAATGGCGGCCAGATAGTCCGGATGCTCGAACTGGCCGGGGATGCCCATGAAATTGGTGAGATCGAAGTGGCCGACCCACAACATGTCGATGCCGGGTACCGCCGCGATGGCTTCCGCATTGGCGACCCCATCCGGCGTTTCGATCAACGCGATCAGCACCGTCCTGGCGCGCGCGGCAGCGATCTTGTCGACGGGTGCGCCGGCCTTGTAATCGTCATGCGCCATGCCGAAGGCTGCGCCACGGCGGCCCAACGGTGGATACTGCGCGCAGCTGACAATATGCCGGGCCTGCGCCACCGACTCGACCATCGGCACCATGATGCCGTGGGCGCCAGCATCGAGCACGCGCGCGATGAAGTGATATTCGCCCACCGGCACGCGCACCATCGGCGTGATCGGCAGTCCGCGACAGTACCCCATTTGTGCCTTGATCGTTTCGATGTCGGCACCGCTGTGCTCCATGTCGTACAGGATGAAATCAGCACCCGCGTCGCGCGTAAGTTGCGCCAGGCCGGGTGTAAAGAATTCGAACACCATTGTGCCAACGACGAGTTCATTGCGGGCGAGCCGTTGCTTGAAGGGGCTGATGGGCGTGGTCATCGTCAGGGAGTGTGTGCATTGGAGCCCGTAGGCGATGCTTCGGCCTCGCGGCTCGCATTGAAGGTCGCAACGCGCAAGGCCGAAGCCTCGCCTGCCATCTCGTTACGCGCCGTCGATTCAATCACGACGCCACCAAAAAGTCTGCAACCTCGACAAACCCGGCACCACCTTCGCCCGTCGTCACATATGCCGGCGGTGTCGCAATCCGATCGAGAAACGGCATCACATTGGCCACGCCAATCGCGTTGGGGAAAAATCCGAACATCGGCGCGTCGTTGGGTGAATCACCGACGTAGACGAAGTGGCCGCGATCCGCGTCGAGATCAACGCCGAACACATCGGCCAATAACGTGCGCGTCATCCCCAGCTTGTCGTACTGGCCAAACCAGCCATTGACATGAATGGAGCTGACTTTGGCGTTGAGGCCCGCGGCCTGCATCAATGCAACGATGCGATCGATGTCGGTACGCGGCAACGCCGGCACGTCTTCGCAGAAATCGATCGCCAGATCGCATTCGCGATAGTGCTGATCGGAGGCCAG
>JBDTTY010000021.1:0-12967 GCA_040007975.1 Betaproteobacteria bacterium
TCGCCGTGCTGTTATTGGTGTGTGCCGCGCTGGTGCTGCTGGTACGCGTGGTGGGAGGCGCGCCGGTGCCGCGTTGGACCTACATCGTGCCACCCATCGTTGGCGCGCTGCTGTGGCCTTTGTTGTCGGTGGTGCTGCAATGGCCGCAACGACCCACGCGCTCGTCGGGGGATCTCTAAGTGGCCCGTCGCCTCTTCGGCAAGCGCAGCAGCGGTTATGACAGCAGCCGCAGTTTCGGCGCGCCCGAAGTCCGCAATGCCGAGCGCGAGTTATTTTTTTTCCGACGGCGATTGGTTGTAGCCGGTTCGCTCGCATTGCTGGCGTTTGGCGGACTGTTTGGCCGGTTTGTCTATCTGCAGGTCGTGCAGCACGAGCACTACCGCACGCTCGCCGAATCCAATCGCATCGCTGTCGTCCCGATCGTTCCCAATCGCGGCGTCATCACCGATCGCAACGGCGTCGTGCTGGCGCAAAGTTACTCCGGCTACACGCTGGAGATGACACCTTCGCGCATCCGCAACCTCGAAGCCACGATTGACGAGTTGGCCACCGTGGTCGACGTGCAGCCGCGCGATCGCAAGCGCTTCAAGAAACTGCTGGAAGAGTCGAAGAACTTCGAAAGCCTGCCGCTGCGTACGCGCCTGTCGGATGAAGAAGTGGCGCGCTTTGCGGTCAATCGTTATCGCTTTCCCGGGGTGGACATCAAGGCGCGGCTGTTCCGCCAATATCCATTCGGCGAAGTGGCCTCGCACGTACTGGGCTACATCGGCCGCATCAACGACAAGGATGTCGAGCGCATTGCCGGCTGGGACGAAAGCGCCAACTACAAAGGCTCGGATTACATCGGCAAGGTGGGTGTGGAACTGTCGTACGAGCGCGAATTGCACGGCACCACCGGCGTGGAAGAAGTCGAAGTGGATGCGGCTGGCCGCGCGGTGCGCACGCTGTCGCGTTCGCCGCCCACGTCGGGCAACAACCTGCGGCTCTCACTCGACATCCGGCTGCAGGAAGTGGCCGAGGCCGCGTTCGGCGATCGGCGCGGCGCGTTGGTGGCGATCGATCCCACCACTGGTGACATTCTCGCCTTCGTATCCAAACCGGGCTACGACCCCAATATGTTTGTCGAAGGCATCGACGCCGCCAATTGGGAATACTTGAACGAATCGCCGGACAAACCGCTGCTCAATCGGCCATTGCGCGGCGCGTATCCGCCGGGGTCGACGATCAAGCCGTTTCTGGCACTCGCAGCACTCACGTCGGGCAAGCGCACGCCGCAGCAGACCTATAACGATCCGGGATTTTTTCAGTTGCCGGGGTCGTCGTATCGTTTTCGTGACGACAAGCCGGGCGGTCACGGTGCGGTCGACATGTACAAATCGGTGGTGGTGTCGTGCGACACGTACTACTACATGCTGGCGAGCGAAACCGACATCGACGATACCGCGCGTTTTCTCACGCAACTGTCATTCGGCCACAAGACCGGCGTGGACATCGAAGGCGAACTCACCGGCGTGCTGCCGTCGCGCGAATGGAAGCGCGCGCGCTTTGCGGGCGAAAAATATCGCGACGAGCATCGCAAGTGGTATCTCGGCGACTCCATTTCCGCCGGCATCGGCCAAGGCTACAACACGTTCACGCCGATGCAGCTCGCCGTTGCCACCGCCACCGTGGCCAATGACGGCGTGGCGTTCAAGCCGCATCTCGTCAAGAACATCGTCAACCTCAAGACGGGCGAAGAGCGCAGCGTGGCGCCGCAACCTACGCATAGAATCAATGCCAAGCCCGAGCACATCGCTTTCATCAAGAATGCCTTCGTGGGTGTCAACAGGGAAGGTACCAGCGCCGCTGCCTTTCTCAACGCCAAGTACGTGTCCGGCGGCAAGACCGGCACCGCGCAGGTGTATTCATTGAAGGGCGAGAAGTACTCAGCCGGCAAGATCGACGAGCGGCTGCGCGATCACGCGTGGTTCATTGCGTACGCGCCTGCCGACAAGCCGCGCATCGCATTGTCAGTGCTGGTCGAAAACGGCGGGTTTGGTGCGCAAGCCGCGGCGCCGATCGCGCGCAAGGTGCTCGACTATTTCCTGCTCGGCAAGACCGAACCCGGCCCCGCGCCGGCGGTGCCGATCAAGGAAGGCGAGGATGTGACCGACTGATGTCCATCGTCGAACTGGCCGCGCGGGCGTGGGAAGGTCTCACGCGTCGCATCGACAATTTTCTTTTTGCCTGTGCGCTGGCATTGGTCGGCGTTGGTCTGGTCACGCTGTTTTCCGCCGCCGACCAAAGTGTCGCGCGCGTCACCACGCAGGTGATGTCGCTGTGCTTTGCGCTGGTGCTGATGTGGATCCTCGCCAACATTGCGCCGCAGACACTGGCGCGCGCCGCGGTGCCCCTCTACGTGCTGGGCGTGTTGCTGTTGATCGGCGTGGCGCTGTTTGGCGTGGTGGTCAACGGGTCGCGACGCTGGTTGAATCTGGGAATCGTACGCGTGCAACCCTCCGAGTTGATGAAGATCGCGCTGCCGCTGATGCTGGCGTGGTACTTCCAGAAATTCGAAGGCCGCATCAACTGGAAGGATTTCGCGATTGCCACGGTGCTGATCGTGGTGCCAGTACTTCTGATCAAGCGTCAGCCCGATCTCGGTACGTCGCTCCTGATCGGCGCGGCCGGCTTCTACGTGCTGTTTCTGGCGGGACTATCGTGGAAGGTGATCATCGGGATGGCCGTGGCCAGCGCAGCCGCAGGACCATTTTTGTGGAGCCATCTGCACGACTATCAACGCGAGCGCATTCTCACGTTCATCGATCCGAGTCGCGATCCGCTGGGTGCCGGCTATCACTCCACGCAGGCGTCGATTGCCATCGGCTCCGGGGGCGTCATCGGCAAGGGTTGGTTGAACGGTACGCAAACGCATCTCGATTTCCTGCCGGAGCGACACACCGATTTCATCTTTGCCGTGTTTGGCGAAGAGTTCGGCCTGATCGGCAACGCGTTGCTGCTATTGCTCTACATCCTGCTGATCGGCCGCGCGATGGTGATCACCGCCAACGCGTCGACGCTGTTTTCGCGTCTGCTTGCCGGCTCGATCACGCTGATGCTGTTCACGTACGCATTCGTCAACATGGGCATGGTCAGCGGCCTGTTGCCCGTGGTGGGCGTGCCGCTGCCGCTCGTGTCCTACGGCGGCACTGCGATGGTGTCGCTGTTCATCGGCCTCGGCGTGCTGATGAGCGTGCAAGCGCATCGCAAACTCGTCAGCACCTGACCCCACACTTTTCCGGATCGCGTGTCTGACCCCACACTTTTCCGGATCGCGTGTCCGGATCGCGTGTCTGACCCCACACTTTTTGACCCCACACTTTTCGTAGGCGAGGCTTCAGCCTCGCGGGGACACGCACGAGGCTGAAGCCTCGTCTACGAAGCGATCGAAAACCGGTAGATGGCCTGGTGGCGATATTCCTCGCCGGGGCGTAATACGGTGCTGGGAAACGTCGCTTCGTTGGGTGCATTGGGGAAGTGCTGTGTCTCAAGGCACAGTGCGCCGTACTTGCCATACGCCACGCCACCCTTGCCGACAAAGGTACCGTCAAGTTTGTTGGCCGTGTAGAACTGGATGCCAGGTTGCGTCGTGTGCACATCCATCACGCGACCACTGCCGGGATGGACCACGCGCGCCGCATGCTGCAGGGCCGCGCCCGCGCCCAGCACAAAGGTGTGATCGAAGCCGCCCTCCACGCTGCGCATCTGATCATCCATCGCATCAAGACGGTCCCCGATGCTTGTGAGCGCACGCAAATCCATCGGCGTGCCATCGACCGCACGCACCTCGCCCAGCGGAATCGACACCGCATCCACCGGCAAAAACGCATCGGCATGGAGCGTGATCTGATGATCCCGCACATCGCCGTGCCCCGCCAGATTGAAGTAACTGTGATTGGTGAGATTGACCACCGTTGCACGATCCGTGGTCGCCGCAAAGGTCAGCGTCAAGCCGTTGTCGTCATCGAGCGCGTACGTAACCGCCGCGCGCAACGTACCGGGATAGCCCTCCTCGCCATCGGGGCTCACGTACTCGAAGCGCACGGCGTTGTCGCCTTCGATGTGCCACGACCAATTGTGCTTGGCAAAATTGACGATGCCGCCATGCAGCGAATTGACGCCGTTGTTGGCCGCCAGTTGATATTCGACGCCATCGAGCGTGAAGCGCGCATGCGCGATGCGGTTTCCGAATCGTCCCACCGTCACGCCAAAGTTGGGATGGCGCACCAGATACGGCGCCAGCGTCGCGAAGCCCAGCACGACATCATCGCGATGGCCGTTGCGATCCGGCACCTCGAGCGTTTGCAGCAATGCGCCCCACGACATCAGCGTCGCGCGCATACCCTGTCGATTTTCCAGTGCAAAGGCTGCCACCGGCGTGCCGTCCGGTGCCGTGCCGGCGGTGGTCATCGACACGCTCATGTTTTCGCTCCTTGCCAAGAGTTACGCCGCGCGCGCCGCCAACGACGCCACAGCAGCGTATAGATCGTGCCGTTGATCGTCACGACGACGGCACCCAACGCCATCTGCATCGCAGGCGTCAACCCGCCGGGATAGATGATCGGGATCAGGTAGTGCTCGATGAAGCCGCCGGTGTAGCCCGCCTCGCCTGCACGTTCACGCAGCGCATTTTCGAGTGGTGTGAGCGGACACATCGCCTGCGTGAACTCGAGCCACACGACCCACGCCACCGCGGGCGCATGCAGCCACGCCCACGGCGCGCGTCGCCACACCAATGCACCGCCAAACACGACAAACAGGATGAACGCGAGATGAAGGGCAACCGTGGCATCGGCCGCAACGCGCGCCAGCATCGTGCAAAAAGCGCGCTATTTCTTGCGGCCGCGCGTCTTGGCCGCACGCGCCTTGGCAGTACTGGATTTGGACGCGCGGGACTTGGCCGCGCTGGACGTCGTCGACTTGGCCGGACTGGCCGAGCGCTTGGTGTCGGGCTGGGCCTCTGCCGGAGGCTTGTAGTCGCCGATCACACTCTTGACCGGGCAGACGTTGAAGATCGGGCACTTTTTGCAGCCGACGGCGATCGCGACGGGACAGATAACCATGGTGACAACTCCGGATAAGGGCACAGCAGGAACGCGATCATGAGCGCGTTTACGCCGGAGCGCCAGCCCGCAATCAGGCAGCGTACCAGTAGTAATAGGTGGCAATGCCCAGCAACGCCACCGCCCAATAGCCCACCAGCGTCGCGCGCATCAGGCCCTTCCACCAGCGCACGTGCCAGTGCGCGGGCAGCACATCGTTCATCTGCAGTACCAGCCAGGTGCCGCCGGCGACGGTGAGCACGCCGACAATGGCGTGCAGTACCGTGATGGCATTGCCCACATCGGTCAGCGCCTTCAGGTTTGGAATCTTGAAGCTGGCCATCGCCGAGGCCATGATGAAGAGCACCAGCGCGCCGTTGACCAGCACCCACACCGTCTGGTTGACGCGATGCGCCTCGATGTTGCCGGACCGCGCAAGCAGCATGCCCCACGTCAAACCCAATACCAGCAGCAGTTCCAGCGCGAGATTGATGTCGGCCAGCAACGGGCCCGCGCCCAATACGCCACCCGCATCGGCCTTGCCCACCGCATGCAGCGCATAGATCACCGCACCCACCGCCAACAAGGCGACCAATCCTGCGGTCAGTGCGCGCTTGTGCATCCTGGGCGTTGGCACGTTAGCTGGTGCCGTCCGCGTAGATCACGCTGATCGACAGCGCGATCTCGCGCTGGGCGACGCCGAATGCATCGCTGTCGCGCACGGCGGTCACAAAGATCGGCAGCTCCGGACGCGAATAGCACCACACTTCGTTGCGCGCGAAGCTGCGCAATTCAATCGTGGGCGCAAAGCGATAGGTGAGTTCCATTTCACGCACCAGCGGTGCCGCATCGACGCGGCGCGACGTGACCACGCGCGACAGATTGACTTCGAAATGCTCACCTTCGCCGCGATAGCGCACCCCCCACGAATACTTGAGCGCGTCATCGGGCGCGGGCTCGATGCCGGTCACGGGCACGTCACTGTAGAACGCGACCATCAGATCGAGCGCGTCGGGGATGGGCAGCGCGTCGACCTTGAGGCCCTTGGCCTGGGCCCGTTTTGCAAACTCTTTGGCGAAATCTTCAGGACGCATGGCGGGCCTTCAACGAGGCGATGGCGGAGACGCTATGGTACCTGCCCGCAGCACGACCAGTGCAAGCACCCCGGCCACCAAGCCCCAGAACGCGGAGCCGATCCCGAAGAGACTCACGCCCGACGCGGTCACCAGAAACGTGATCAGCGCCGGTTCGCGTTGCGTGTCGTGCGCCAATGCGGTGGCAAGACCATTGCCGATCGTGCCCAGCAGCGCGAGCCCCGCAATGGCCAGCACCAGCTCGCGTGGAAACGCGGCGAACAAGGCTGCCACCGTGGCACCGAACAAACCGATCAGCAGATAGAACACGCCGGCACTCACTGCAGCGACGTAGCGTTTGGCCGGATCTTCGTTGGCCTCGCGACCCATGCAGATTGCCGCCGTGATCGCCGCGAGATTGAGCGCGTACGCGCCGAACGGTGCCAGCACCAGCGTGGTCACGCCGGTCCAGCCGATGATCGGCGACACGGGTGGCTGATAGCCCGACGCGCGCATCACGGCGACGCCCGGCACATTTTGCGATGCCATCGTCACGGCAAACAGCGGCAACGCAACACCGATCAGTGCGGCGACCGAGAACGTGGGCATCGTGAACACCGGCTGTGCCATTTCGATCCGCACGCCACGAAAATCGAGCAGGCCTGATGTGCCGGCGATCACGAGCCCAAGCGCCAACGCCGCCAGCACTGCGTAGCGCGGCAAAAATCGTCGCGCAACCAGATACAGGACGAACATCGCAAACACCATCGCAAATTGCGTCTTCATCGCGACGAATACGTCGAGACCAAAGCGCAACAGCACACCCGCAAGCATCGCAGCCGCCAGCGACAGCGGGACGCGCTCGATGGCACGCTCGAACCACCCGGTGAAGCCCACGAGCGTGATCAGCGCGGCGCACACCAGAAATGCGCCGATGGCCTCGGGCATCGCAATGCCTGCGGAGGAGGTGATCAGCATCGCGGCGCCGGGCGTGGACCACGCGGTGACCACCGGCATCCTGTAGCGCAGCGACAGGCCGATGCACGTCACGCCCATGCCGATGCCCAGTGCCCACATCCACGACGCGACCTCGGCGGCTGACGCGTGCAGCGCCTGCGCCGCCGCGAACACGATCACCGCCGAGCTGGTGAAACCAACCAGGACGGTGACCAAGCCGGCCACGACGGCCGATGCGGAGAAATCGCGGCGCAGGGACATCGGCATGGACCGCTATTTCGGCGGAATCGCTCCGACCGCGGGCCAATCGTTGTCGCCCACGCGCGTCAATTTCATCTCGAAAAAGCGCACCGGATCGCGGCCGGGGACGATGCGATCACCAACTTCGTGCCACATGCCGTTTTTGACGATGGCGCTATAGCGGATCGTCATCGGACCGGCAGGAATTTCCCACGAAAAGCCATCATCCGTGCGCTTGATGGCGAAATCGCCCATCATGCCCATCGCGTACGATCGCATCGAGTACGACCTGGACTTGACGTCGTAGCTGATGACGCCCAGCGCGTTGAAACCAGTGCTGCCGTCGGACTCGTAGCCACGGCCCTCGAGCACCTTGACCGCGCCGTCCAGCAGCGGGCCGATGCGCTCGGTTTGCGTGATGTCATGGCGGCTGCCGTCCGGTCGCAGCGTGTACGCCGGGCCGCGCCACACACCGTCCATGAAGGCAAAGGTGGCCATCGCCTCCTTTTGCGCCTTGATCAGCGCCGCCGGGTCCGGCCGCTCCTGCGCGCCAACGGCAGTGAGCGTCAGCGCGGCGCTGGCGGCAATGGCAGCAACGGCAAAGCGAAACGGCGTGCGGGACATGGGGGCTCCAGAGCAGGGTCGATGCGGTCAATTCTACGCGGCGCTGCCCTGCGCCGCGCCTCCGTAGACGAGGCTTCAGCCTCGCAGCCATGTCCCTCGAATCCTCTAGGGCGAGGCTTCAACCTCGCGCGACCCGCCCTGCCAGCAGCCCGCGAGACTAAGCCTCGCCTACGGTTTCGCGTACCGGTTGTTCGGCGCCCAACCGCCGCTGGCGGTGCTACAGTATTCAGTCCTGCACGCCTTGCCCGCCCTAAGGTGTCCCGTGAGCTTTGTCTGGCCACAGTATCTCTGGCTGCTGTTGGTGGTGCCGATTCTCGTCGGCGCCTACATCGCGCTGTTGCGCCGGAAAAAAGTCGCGGTCCGCTTCGCCGATCTGGGCATCGTCAAGCAGGCGATCGGACCCGGGCAGGCCATGCGGCGACACCTGCCGCCCGCATTGTTTCTGCTGGCACTGATCGCGGCGATCATCGCGATCGCGCGGCCCGGCGCGCTGGTCACATTGCCTTCCGAAGGCCGCACGATCGTGCTGGCCATCGACGTATCGCTGTCGATGCGCGCCACCGACATCCAACCCAGCCGCATTGTGGCCGCGCAGGCTGCCGCGCGCGAATTCGTGCAGCAGGTGCCCACCGATGTGAAAGTCGCCATCGTCACGTTCGCAGGCACCGCACTGCTGGTGCAACCGCCCACGCGCGACCGCGAAGAGTTGGTCGCCGCGATCGACCGCTTTCAGTTGCAGCGGCACACGGCGATCGGCAGCGGCATCATCATGTCGCTGGCCACCATCTTCCCCGACGAAGGCATCAATCTCGAGAACGTCGTGTTCGGCAACAACTTCGGACCTCGCGGCGGCGACAGCGCGCGCAAGTTGCCCAGTGAGCGCGGACCGTTGCCCAAGGTCGAGAAGAAGGAAACCAGGATCGTGCCGCCCGGATCGTTTACATCGGCGGCGATCATTCTGCTGACGGATGGCCGCCGCACCACCGGACCCGATCCTTTGGAAGCCGCGCGAATGGCAGCCAATCATGGCGTGCGTGTGTTTACCGTCGGCTTTGGCACCACCACGGGCGCGCCGATCGATATCGACGGTATGTCGATCTTCATGCGCTTTGACGAGGAATCGTTGAAGGGCATCGCGGGCCTCACTGCCGCCGAGTATTACCACGCCGCCAGCGCAACCGATTTGAAGTCGATCTACGAAAATCTCAACAGTCGCTTTGCACTCGAGCGCAAGGAGACCGAAATCTCCGCGCTGCTGGTCGCGTTGGCCGCGGTGCTCGCCATTGCAGCGGGGACGCTGTCGCTGTTGTGGTTTGGGCGCGTGGCGTAGCTGCCCACGTCGTCCGATAGGCGAGACCCGTAGGCGAGGCTTCAGCCTCGCGACACGCAATTCGACATTCGTCGCATTACACGAGGCTGAAGCCTCGCCTACACACGTTATCGGCAGATTCTCGGATCAGTCATGCGTGGGTTGATTGTTGCGCAGATAGTCCCGCGCAAACGCGGCGCCATACCACCCTTCGCCGGGCCCCACTTCCGGATACACCGCCATCACCTCATCGCGCGTGGCGGCACAGAATGCATCGAGGTCGGCGCCGCCCTCGCGCACACGCCACGTCTCGTCGATTGCGACGAACTTGTGATCACCATCGCCGCGGATAAACACGCCGCAAATGTGTCCCAGCATCACATCGCCGGGCTGCAGAATTTCGCGCGTGATCACCAGCACATCGAAATGTGGATGGGGCGGCGCGCCGGTGCCGCCGATCCAGCCGTAGGCACCTTTGAAGCCGCGATGGTGGCCCAAGGCAAAATCCTGCGACCGCCGAAACGTGCCGGTGCCCGGCTCATAGCGTATGCGCATCGGCTCGCCGCACGGCTGCTCTACTACGATCCAGGCCATGGACGGATGCTCCGGATGCAGCACGACATTCTTGCTATTCACTTTACGATCCAAGCTTTGGTCAGATGCTCCGGATGCAGCACGACATTTTTGCTATTCATCACTGTCCGGCGACGGCAGTTCGTCGACAATTTCCGCCAGCGCCCAGTAGTGATCGGCAGGATAGTAGTGCACGCGCGCGTAGGTTGCATCCCGGAACCAAAACGCGATGCCGTGCTTGCCGTTGAGCACCGGCGGCGCACCGACGATCACGCGCATGACGGCATTGAGGATGCCGCCATGCGCCACGACCAGGTGACAGCCGGGGCCGCGTCGCACCACGTTTTGCAGCGCGCGCGTGGCGCGCATCTGGATGTCGACATCGCTTTCGCCGGTGCCGTGAAAGCTCTCGTACGGATTGCGAAAGGCGGGCACCGGATACCGCTTGGCGGCCTCGTCGAACGACAGGCCAGCCAGTGCGCCGTTGTCAAATTCCATCCAGTCGGGATCGGTGTCGACCGTGCCGCCCAGCGTCTGCGCGACGATCAGCGCGGATTGATGCGCGCGCCGCAGCGTGCTGGCCACAATGGAATCGAACTTGATGTTACGTGCCGCAAAATCCTGCGCCCGCGCCAGCACCTGCGCGCGCCCCTTGGCCGTCAGCGCATCGTCGTAGCGTCCGCCGTGGACGTTTTCGTCGTCCGCCTCGGACCAGCCGTGACGCATGAAGTAGAGGGTGATTCGATTTGCCATCGTGCGCCCATGCGATTGGACAGGTTCCGTAGGCGAGGCTTCAGCCTCGCGGCAGGCAAAACTCGACATTCGTGGCCTTGCACGAGGCTGAAGCCTCGTCTACATGCCTCGTCTACAGACCTCGTCTACCCGCGCCGAAAACGATAAATCGCCAGCTCGCCGCGCACATTGGGCAGCACATGGACCACCTTGCCGCCCGCCAGCACCACGCGGTTTTCGACCACGCAGTGGCGCTCGCGCAAAAACGCATCGAAGTCGGCGACGGTGCACAAATGGATATTGGGCGTGTCGTACCACTGGTACGGCAGCTTGTCGGACACGGGCATCCGGCCCTTCAGGATCTGCCAGCGATGCGTCCAGTGACCAAAGTTGGGAAACGTGACGATCACCTCGCGGCCCACGCGCAACATTTCCTCGACGATGGCCTCGGTGTGATGCATCGCCTGCAACGTCTGCGACAGGATCACGCAATCGAATGAATCGTCGCCAAAGCCGGCCAGCCCACTCTCCAGATCGCTCTGCAGCACGTTGACGCCGTTGCGCACGCTTTCCAGCATGCCGGCGTCGGCGATCTCGATGCCATAGCCGCGCACGTCGCGTTCGCGTTTCAAATACGCCAGCAGCGCGCCATCGCCGCATCCTAAATCCAGCACCTGCGAACCCGGACGCAGCCACCCGGCGATCGTGGCAAAGTCGGCGCGATGTTCCTGCCGCTCGCGGGATTCCACGCGCTGCTTGACCCCGGCGCCAAAGCGAAACGTCGAGTAACCGGCATCGGACGCCACGCCATCGAAATACGCGCGCACCACATCGTGATACTGCGGATTGTCCAACAGGAACGCATCGTGCCCATGCGGCGCTGCAATCTCCGCATACGTCACGTCACGCCGATGCTCGACCAGCGCCTTCACGATCTCGCGCGAGCGCGCCGGCGAAAAGCGCCAGTCGGTGGTGAACGCCACGACCAGAAACTTGCACGACGCGGGCGCCAGCGCACGCGCCAGATCGCCGCCGGTCGCATGCGCCGGGTCGAAATAGTCGAGCGCCTTGGTGATCCGCAGATACGTGTTGGCGTCGTAGTATTCGGCAAACTTTTCGCCCTGATACCGCAGATACGATTCGATCTGAAACTCGGGCGCAAACGAAAACTGCAAGCCGTCGCGCAGCGTGCGCCCGAATTTCTCCTCCATCTGCTCGTCGGACAGATACGTGATGTGGCCGATCATCCGTGCCACGCGCAGCCCGCGTCGCGGCAGCGTCTTGTTCTGCTTGTAATAGCCGTCGAAAAAATCCGGATCGGTCATGATGGCCTGGCGCGCCACCTCGTTGAACGCGATGTTCTGCGCCGACAGATTGGGTGCCGCGGCAATCACCAACGCATTGCGGATGCGCTGCGGATAGCGGATCGACCACGCCAGCGCCTGCATGCCGCCCAGGCTGCCGCCCATCACCGCGGCAAATTGGGCGATGCCCAGCCGATCGGCCAGACGCGCCTGCGCGTCCACCCAATCCTCCACCGTCACCAGCGGAAAATCGCTGCCCCACGTCGCCCCGGTGGCCGGGTTGCTCGAGATCGGCCCGGTGGACCCGAAGCAACTGCCCAGATTGTTCACTCCCACGACAAAGAAGCGATCGGTGTCGAGCGGCTTGCCGGGCCCGATCATGTTGTCCCACCAGCCCAGCGAATCCGGGTCGTCGCCGTAGGTGCCGGCCACGTGGTGCGACGCGTTCAGCGCATGGCACACCAGCACGGCGTTGGACGCGTCGGCGTTGAGCTGCCCGTAGGTCTCGTACGCCAGATCGTATTCGGGTAGCCATTGACCGCAGGCCAACGCCAGCGGATCGGAAAAATGGGCGAGTTGCGGTTCGACCGGGCCAAACGGGCGCCCGACGGGGGTTGGAAAGGCGGGCATGCCGGATTTTAATGCACGGCTTCCCTCACCGAAGCTTTCGTAGGCGAGGCTTCAGCCTCGCGGCAAATTCGGCCAAGGCGCCGGCGCGCCCGCGCGCCCGACCGTTCCACGATTTGCGCCGATCCCCGGCGGTCAACGCCGATTCCCTTTCGTAGGCGAGGCTTGAGCCTCGCGGGAATTCCCTGCGAGGCTCAAGCCTCGCCTACGGGGAAGACGGGGGGTCAAAGCGGCGTGGCAGCCCCTGGACACCATTGCCGCCCGTCGGAAATTTTATGACGATGGGGTATGACAATGGAATACTACCGGCTACACTGGGCGCCATTGACCGCGGGATGGCTCGTTGCCCCCGCCGCCCACCGCCGCCGCGCCCCGGGACCGCCCGGAATCGCCGGCCCGCATGCCGTTCGGAGATTTGGCTATGAAGCGCACCCCTACCCTGTTGCT
>JBDTTY010000022.1:0-12952 GCA_040007975.1 Betaproteobacteria bacterium
CTTCTCGACAATCCGCGCGTGATCGAAGTCACGCCGCGCAATTCCACCGTCGACGCGATCGCGCAGCGCGTGCACCCCGTCAACCGCGAACAAAAAGCGCAAGTACTGGCCTGGCTGATCGGCACCCAGCGCTGGAAGCAGGTGCTGGTGTTCACGCGCACCAAGCACGGCGCCGACAAGCTCGTACGTTCACTGCATGCGGATGGAATCGGTGCCGTGGCACTGCACGGCAACAAGAGCCAAAACGCACGCACCCGCGCGCTGGCCGATTTCAAGAGCGGCGCTGTCGAAGTGATGGTGGCCACCGATATCGCCGCACGCGGCATCGACATCGACCAGCTGCCGCACGTCGTCAATTACGATCTGCCCAACGTGCCGGAAGACTACGTCCATCGCATCGGCCGCACGGGCCGCGCCGGCAACGAAGGCGAAGCCATTTCGCTGGTATGCGTCGATGAGCATGTTTTTCTGCGCGACATCGAGCGCCTGATCAAACGTACCATTCCGAAGGAAACGCTGCCGGGCTTCGAGCCTGATCCCAACGCCGTTGCGCAAACCGTGTTCACGCAACGCGGCCAGCGACCCGGGCAAGGACAGGGTCGACCGGGTGGCGGCGCACCGCGCCACGCGCAACCTGCGGCGCGCGACGGTCGTGGCGGACAAGGTGGTGGCCGCAATGGCCATGGCGCCGGCCAGGGTGCAAGGAAACCTGCGGGCGCAACGACTTCGCAGGCGCGCAATCACGCCGCACCGCATGCCCGCACCATGGGTGCGCCGCAAGCACGCGGCAATGCCCCGGCACGTGGCCCGCGCCCCGCCGGCGGCGGAGCGGCGTCACAAAGCCGCGCCCGTCCGCGGACGTCGGGCTGATTCGACGTCTGGTCAGTCCGACCCGATACGCCGCTGCAATTCGGGCGGCGTCGAATAGCCTTTGCGGAATTCGTCGCTCGATGCGGCCAGTTTGACGCCGGCGCGTTTGATCGCGCCGTTGTCGACTTTGGCCAACGGTGTGTAGTGCGGATGGTGATGGTCGAGGAACGGATCATTGCGCGCCGCGTTGTAGCACATCAGCACCGTCCAGCGTCGGCTGCTTGATCGGTTCTGGTCGGAGCGATGCAACACATTGCTGTGGAAGAAGAGTCCGTCGCCTGGCGCCATCTCCGCGTAGACGACCGGCAATCGTTTCAGGATTTCCTCCACCCGTTTCGGATCGGCCCCCACCTGCTCGCCCTCCAGCACGCCGTGCTCGATGCGGCCGACGAGGTGCGAGCCCGATACCACCTGCAGGCAACCGTTTTCCCGCGTCGAATGATCGAGCGCAACCATCACGCTGGCCATCAGCGGAAACACACAGCCGTTGTGATACCAATAGCCGTAGTCCTGGTGCCACTCCCACGCGCCCCCTACCTGCGGCTCCTTGGCCGTGAGCTTCGAGTGATAGTGATAAACCTCACCACCCAGCATCGCTTCCATGGTGTCGACGACGCGCTCGCTGCGTGCGGCGAGGCCATACACGCTGTCGCCCGGATGATTCCAGGTGGCCATGCGCGTGGCCTTCCCCGCCGTGTCACGTCGATCGTATAAGCTTTGCTGCAACGCCGGGTCGGTCTCGATCGCCGAGCGCATCAGTGCGATCTCCTCGGCGTCGAACAATTGCGGCACGATCACGTGGCCGTCGCGCTGGTAGTCTGCCATTTGCGCCGGCGTGAATATCGAAGCGCTCATGTGGGATCTCCTCGGGTTGTAAGATTGCGACCATCGATGTCTCTTTTTTGCCCATGATAACCCTCACCGCCACCCGCTACGTCACGCCACTGCGCGAGGGCGGATCACTGCCCGCGATTGTCGAGGCCGACAACGACGGCCTGTACGTGCTCAAGTTTCGTGGAGCAGGCCAAGGCGCCAACGCGCTGGTCGCCGAACTCGTCGCAGGAGAAATCGCGCGCGCGCTGGGCCTTGACGTGCCGGATCTGGTCCTGATGGAATTGCATCCGGACCTCGCCCGCAGCGAACCCGACGCCGAGATCCAGGCGTTGATTCGGGCCAGCGCTGGCCTCAATCTCGCGCTCGATTTTTTACCCGGCGCCACGACATTCGATCCAGTTGCCGATCGTCCCGACCCGGTGATCGCATCGTCGATTGTCTGGTTCGATGCGCTGTGTTCCAACGTCGATCGCACGGCGCGCAACACCAATATGCTGATGTGGCACCGCCGCCTGTGGTTGATTGATCATGGTGCCGCGTTCTATTTTCATCATGCAGGGGGTGACTACACGAACCGCGCCGACGATCCCTTCACGCGCATTCACGAGCATGTATTGCTGCCTTGCGCCAGCGCGGTGGCCGAAGTCGATGCGCCGTTGACGCAACGGCTGACGCCCGCCGTGATTGAGGACATTTTGAGTGACGTGCCAGACGCATGGCTCACCGGCGACGCCGCGCATCCAATGCCAGCGGCACGGCGCGCAGCCTATGCGCAGTACCTGCTGGCGCGCCTGTCGTCGCCACGTCGTTTTTTCGAGGAGGTGCTACGTGCAAGAAGCCAGCACCTATGACTACGCGATCATCCGCGTGGTGCCGCGGGTCGAGCGGGAAGAGTTCATCAATGTGGGCGTGGTGGTATCGTGTCCCGCGCAGCAATTTCTCGAGGCACGCATCGAACTTGATGTTGCGCGGATTGCCGCCCTGGCTCCCACTCTTGATCTCGACGGTGTGCGCGCCCATCTGGAATCGATCCTGGTGATTTGTGCTGGTGGCGACGCAGCCGGTCCGATTGGCCGTCTGTCGCCGCGCGAGCGCTTTCGATGGTTGACCGCACCGCGCAGCGCCGTCATCCAGTTTTCGCCAGCGCACACGGGGCGATGCGAACATCCGCCCGCATTGCTGGAACATCTGTTGGCTACGATGGTGCGGGTCCCGCCGTCTTCCATCTGAACCATTGACCCTCATGCTCGAAATTTTCTTCTTGTTGCTGTTCGCCGTCGGTGCGTGGTTTTTGTGGGACAGCCTGAAGGCGCGCGAAGCCGCCAACGTCGCCATCCGCGACGCGTGCAAGCAGCACGGTCTCATGTTTCTCGATGACACCGTCGGCTTGGCCAGCCTGCGCCCCGCGCGCGACGATCAGGGACATGCTGCGTTGCGCCGCGTCTATCGCTTCGAGTACAGCGAGACCGGCGACAATCGCAAGCCCGGCACGATCATCTTGCTCGGACCCAGGGTTCTAGTCGTCAAGTTGCCGGTACCCGCACCGCTGACCATCGTGCCGTCCGGCCCGACGCTGCATTGACGTTGTATGGTTCGGTGTCGTAGACGAGGCTTCAGATGCCGTCCTCCGCGAGGCTGAAGCCTCGCCTACGGGAGAGATGCTCGATGATCGACATTCGACAAGCGACGCTTCGTTGGTGCGCAACCGTGGCAATCGTCATTGCGTTCGGCGGATGCGTCACCGCCCCACCCGCTTCGCGCACAACGTTGGAACAACAGGTGAGCACACACGAGCACGCGTTTGCCAGAACGATGGCCGACCGCGATTTCGCCGCGTTTTCGACCTTCATTGCCACCGACGCCATTTTCTTCACCGGCCCGACGCCGCTGCGCGGCAAAGAAGCCGTCACCGCCGGATGGAAGCGATTTTACGAGCGACCTGCGCCCCCATTTTCGTGGACACCCGACGAGGTCGAAGTATTGGACTCCGGAACTCTCGCGTTGAGTTCCGGCCCGGTGCGCAATCCCGATGGCAGGATCGTGTCCCGATTCACCTCGATATGGCGCCTCGAAGCGCCCGGCGTTTGGCGGGTGATTTTCGACCGCGGCAATGAAGTGTGCGATTGCGCGAAAGCGCCGTGACGCCAAAACAATCAGGGTCAGACTCCATTTGATTGCATAGGCAAAGCGCAATCAATTGGAGTCTGACCCTGATTGTTTGTCTCACGCTGATTGTTGGCGATGCTTGAAGCCTCGCCTACGACATGCACCGGTTTACAAGCCCCAGCGCAGCGCCAACGGTTGCGCTTCGCGCGCCAATTCGAGCAGTCCGGCGCGCGTAGCCGGGTGCAGCACCTCCAGCGGGTGGCGGACGGCATCGCTCTTGATCACGCCGCCTTCCATCATCACCGACTTGGTCGCGCGCAAACCGCATTGGCGATTTTCGTAATTGATCAAGGGCAGGATGCGTGCGTACTGGGCGGCCGCTTCCGCGCGTCGTCCGGCCAGATGGTCCACCAGCACCGGACGGATCAGGTCGGGCAGCAGTGCGCTCGGCATCGTGCCAGTAGCGCCTGCATCGAGATCCGCCATTAGCGTGATCGATTCCTCGCCGTCAAACGGACCCTCGATCAGGTTGCCGCCTGCCGCGATCAATGCACGCAGTTTGGTGGCGGTGCCCGCCACCTCGATCTTGAAATAACGTACCAGCGGCACTTCCCGCGCGAGACGCACCAGAAATGATACCGACATTGCAACACCCGAAAGCGGTGCGTCCTGCACCATGATCGGCAACCCCGACGCGTCGGCAACATGTGCGAAATGCACGAGCATTCCCGTTTCGTCAGCTTTCAAACCGGTGCCGTGGTACGGCGGCATCAGCATCAGCATGCGTGCGCCGGCTTGCGCTGCGGCGCTCGCGCGTTCCCCGGCGATTTTCGTGCTGAAGTGGCTGCAGGTCACGATCACCGGCACACGACCCGCCACGTGCGTGAGCGACAAGTCGAGCAACGTCGAGCGCTCGACGTCAGTCAGCAAGAACTGCTCCGAATAATTGGCCAGGATGCAGATGCCGTCGACACGCTGATCGATCATGCAGTCGAGCACGCGGCGCATGCCCGGCAGGTCCAAATCACCCGTGTCCGTAAACGGCACCGGCGCTATCGGATAGACACCCGTCCACCGAGAAGTTGGTGCAAGGTTCATGCAGGCGTACTCCGGCTGACTGATCGGCAACCGCCGCCGCTACGGACGCCGGCGCGCACCGTTGCAACGGCGACGAACATCAAAAGTCTTGCGTGACGACGCCGGTGATGGCGCCTACCGGTCCCAATACATACACCGTCGATGTCTGCGGCGACGTCAGCACGACATTGGGCAGCGTCAGCACCGTGTCGCCTGTTGTCGTATCCGTGGCCGTAATCGTGACGGTACCGGCGGCAAGATTGATATAACTTGATGCCGTGGGTGTCGCCAGCCCTGTGACCACGGGTGTCGCCGTTCCCGACACCGTGAATGTGAGCGGACCGGCATTCGGTGACGCATTGACAAAACGCACGCGCACACCACCGGGGGCAGCCACGAGATTGAGGTCGGCGAGATATACCGCCTGCAAAGCGCCGGGGAATCCGGTGAGGAAGACCGTTTGATCAGCGCCTGACGGCAGCGTAGCCGTCACGGCGGCGAGCGTTGGCGCTGCCGTGCCGGCACCGACGAAGCTCATGACCTGCGATGCCGCCGCCGGCGAGTTCACATAGCCTCCGAACCCACTGTAAGTGACATTGGTGATGATCGGCAAGCCCGACTGCTGCAGATCCACCGCGCCCGTTTGCGGCGCCGCATGCAGCGTCTTGACGCGCGTCAACGTACTGTCGAGCAGTTGCGCCGAGCTCTTGCTTTGCAGCAGCGACGCGTTGACCAGCACACCACTTCCCGTCGAATAGGCGATGAAGAACAGCGCGGCGTTTCCAGTCACGGTGATGGGACCCGAGTCGTACACGACCGTTTTCGTATTGGCTGCCGTCGCACGCAACTGATAGATGCCCGGGGAGAACGACACGTTGTACGTGATGCCGTTGTAGTTCAATCCGTAATACGTGGGATTGATGGTGGTGAGATCAACACCCGGGGTAGTCGCGTACAGATCGAGCGACGTCTGATTCGAGGCCCCGTTGAAGGCACTGATCAAGGCGCTGCCGTTGTTCGGTATGTTCGCCACCTCCTGCAACACGTTGATCACCGGCTGACTGGGTGTACCGGTGACGACCAGCGTGTACGGCTGCTCCCCTGCCAGCACGAACGTGGATTGCGCGAGCTGCGAAGTCGTCCCGGCGATGTTGACGGTAAAGATCTGCGTCGTATTCTCGACATCGACATAGCCGGTGAACGACTGGAACGACACGCCTGTCCATGTCGGATTGCTGCCAATCAGCACGTCGACCGCGGGAACACCCGGAAGCAAATTGGCCACGCGCAGTTGCGCCGGGTGTGGCGGAAAGTAGTTGATGCTGGTGACTTTGCAACCCGCTACGACGAGGGCAAGCACGAAAGGCAGAAACGATAACCAGTAGCGGCGCATGGGCGAGGACCGGATGGGTCAAGGAGAGCCGTGGATTATGCCACGCGACTTCTGGCGCCCCGTCCGCGGGGTCGCGGACGGGGCGCGGATGCGACAGGAAAGACTAGTGCGAAGAACGTTCCGCCGACGGGCCGAGCGTCGGCCTCGCGGCCACCGTCGTTCGCGATTGCGCATCCGCGGAAACTGCCACGGTCGAACCGGCAGCGTTCGCGTCGAGCCGTTGAACATCGCCGGCCAGCAGCGCGCCTTCCGCCACGATCAGCGAACCGTAGCGAACCACGCCGGATACTCGCCCGGTGCCATGGATCGTCAGCCGCGTACGGGCAGTGAGGTCCCCGGTGAATTCGCCGTGGATGTCGGCCACGTCGATCCACGCCGTACCCGACAGCGTGCCGGGGGCAGCGATTTCCATGGCTTTGCTGTGGATCGTGGCTTCTACGTGTCCTTCGATGACGAGCAGATCGCAGTCATTGACCGCCACGCCCTCCAACTTGATGCCGGGACCGACATAGAGCTTGCTGCCCGCCATCCCGGTCGATTGGTGAACCGACGGCGGCGGCGTTGCCGCACGATCGGTCAGCACCGGGACCGCACTTTCGGAAATGGCAGGCGATTTGGCGTTGGCATCTGCGCGGAGTCGAGCCTCGACCGTGGCTGGCGGGTCGTAGATGGCAGGCCGCAACGTGCCTTTATTGGCATCCTTGGGATCGGGGGCGGCCTCGCGACCTTTGAAGTTGAGCATGGCGGATCCTTGGTTGAGGTGCGGGAACGATCCGGTGATCGAACGAGCACCGGGACGGGATAGGCGAACTATGACAATGTCATTATTGCCCCGCCTGTTGATTTATACAACCAGCATCGTCAAAGGTTCCTGGTCTCCGACAGTACGCAAGCAGTTCCCCCACATGCAAATGGTCGATCTCGACGTTGGATGCGGCGGTGCCATGCTGTACGCTTGGCCATATTCGTACTTCAGACCAGCTACTATGGACCACTCGATGCGTACCACCGCGTATTTGTTCCTCTTCGGTCTGTTGGTCACCGCTTGCAGTGGCCCCAAGGAACCGGTGCTGCTTACGCCGCCGCAGGATGCGGCGTCCTCCGCGGTCGTGCGTGAGGCACTGCCATCCATCGCCACACCACCGATATTGGTCGCGCCCCCCGTCACCCCAGGCATGGTGCCGCCCACCGCGGGCGCGCTGGCCTCGGTCACGGTACCTGATGGCGTGCAGTATGTCTGTGTCGCCGATCGCGAGGGCATCCGTGAACAGACGACAATCGAATTCATGCCCAAAGTGGCGTCGCTGTGTCGTCGCCATCCCGAAATGGGACCCTGTCAATTTGAGCGCAACATGTGCCGCCGCAGTGGCGGCCGCGTGTTTGCCGCCAACGGCGTCGAAATCACCTTGCAAACCGAAGCGGAATACGACAAGAAGGTGATGCGCGTCCGGTTTCAGGCCAACTAGTGCCGCTCTCGCCTTCCGGCAACGCCGCTCTGGCGGTGTTGCGCACGACGTTCGGCTATCCCGCGTTTCGTGGTCCGCAGGCGGAGATCGTCGATCACCTGATCGCCGGAGGCGATGCACTCACGCTGATGCCCACCGGCGGCGGCAAGTCGCTGTGCTATCAGATTCCTTCGCTGGTACGACCGGGTACTGGCGTGGTGGTGTCACCTCTGATCGCGCTGATGCAAGACCAGGTGGTGGCATTGACGCAGGTCGGCGTCCGCGCGGCGTTCCTCAATTCCACCCTTGATGCTGCCGCGGCGCGCGCCGTTGAAGCCGCGTTGCTGTGTGGGGAACTCGATCTCCTGTACGTCGCGCCGGAACGGATCAATACACCGCGCTGTCTCGACCTGCTCGCTCGCTCTCAGATTGCGCTGTTTGCCATCGACGAGGCGCATTGCGTGTCGCAATGGGGTCACGACTTCCGGCCCGACTATCTCGGCCTGTCGGTATTGCACGAACGCTTTGCCGATATCCCGCGCATCGCCCTCACGGCCACGGCCGACCCCCAAACGCGCGCGGAGATCATCGAGCGGCTGTCACTGCACAGCGCGCGGATCTTCATCGCCAGCTTTGACCGGCCCAACATTCGCTACACGATCACCGACAAGGTTGATCCGCGCGCTCAGCTACTACGCTTCATCGGCGACGAGCATCCGGGAGAGGCCGGCATCGTGTACTGCCTGTCGCGCAAAAAGGTGGACGAGACCGCGGCGTGGCTTGTCGGCAAGGGCGTCAATGCGCTGCCTTATCACGCCGGGATGGACACGGCGTCGCGTGCCGCTCACCAGTCGCGCTTTGCGCGCGAAGAAGGCGTTGTAGTCGTCGCAACGATCGCATTCGGCATGGGCATCGACAAACCGGATGTGCGCTTCGTCGCCCATCTCGATCTGCCCAAGAGCGTGGAAGGCTATTACCAGGAAACCGGACGTGCGGGGCGTGACGGTGCGCCGGCCGACGCATGGATGACTTACGGTCTGGCCGACGTCGTGCAGCAGAAGCGGTTGATCGACCAATCCGATGCCGGGGTCGATTTCAAACGCATGGCGTCGGCCAAGCTCGATGCGCTTCTGGGACTATGTGAGACTGCGGGATGCCGCAGGGTGCGCCTGCTCGACTACTTCGACGAACGCAGCGAACCGTGCGGCAATTGCGACAATTGTCTGGTGCCTCCCGCTACGTTTGATGCCACCGCAGTTGCGCAAAAGGCGCTGTCCACGATCTATCGCACCGGGCAACGCTTTGGTGCGCAGCATCTCACCGACGTGCTGCGCGGCGTGGCCAGTGATCGTGTCAAACGTTGGGACCACGATCAATTGTCGGTGTTTGCGATTGGCTCCGATGTCGACGAGGCTACATGGCGCATCGTGTTCCGCCAATTGGTGGCATTGGGACTTGCGTTTGTCGATCACGACGCACATGGCGGGCTCAAGCTGGCGCCGGCGGCGCGTCCCGTGTTGCGCGGCGAAGCGACCGTGTCGATGCGCCGCGCCGTCGCTCGACCCGGTCGGACGCGTCGACCCGCCAACCTGAGCATGGTGGGCAGCGCCGACGTGTCATTGCTGGCGCGCCTGAAGTCGTGGCGGCTGGGCGAAGCGCGCACGCAAGGCGTTCCCGCGTATGTGATCCTGCATGACCGTACGTTGGCGGAAATTGCAAAACAGCGACCGCGCGATGTCGACGCACTGGGCGAGATCAGCGGTATCGGCGCTCGCAAGCTTGAGCGCTATGGTGTCGCACTGGTGGCAATCACGGCGCAGTGACAGGGGACGCGAGGCTGAAGCCTCGCCTACGGGTCTCGATGGTCCTTCGCCCCAACTCGTTGACGAGGCTTCAGCCTCGTGAACCATCACGGTCGGATCAAAGCAGCGCGGCGTGATAGCGCAGGTGATCCTCGATGAACGATGCAATGAAGTAATAGCTGTGGTCGTATCCGTCATGCAGTCGAAGTTCGAGCGGCACCCCCGCTTCGCGGCAGGCGAGTTCGAGGAGATCAGGACGCAATTGCGACGCCAGAAACGGATCATGCGCACCTTGATCGACCAGAAGCGCCGGACCCCGCCAGCCTTGGTCCGCAATCACTGCCGTAGCGTCATCGCTGCGCCATAGCGCTGGATCCGCGCCCAAATAGCCGGTCAGGGCCTTGATGCCCCATGGACAACGCATCGTCGATGCAATCGGCGCAAATGCGCTGACCGTGCGAAAGCGCTCGGGATAGCGCAATCCCAACGTGATCGCACCATGCCCGCCCATCGAATGGCCGAAGATACCTACCCGCGCGGGGTCGATCGCAAAGTTGGCCGCGACCAACGCCGGCAATTCGGTGCCGACGTACGAACGCATACGGTAATGCGCGGACCATGGCGCTTGCGTCGCGTCGACGTAGAACCCGGCACCGATGCCAAAATCGAAGCTGTCGCGATCCCCAGGCAGCGTGACGCCGCGCGGACTGGTGTCGGGAACCACCAACGCGATTCCAAGCTCGGCCGCGACACGCTGCGCACCCGCCTTGACGATGAAGTTTTCCTCGGTGCAGGTCAACCCCGACAGCCAGTAGAGCGCGGGCACGCGTTCGCGTTGCGCTGCAGGCGGCAGAAACACCGCAAAGCGCATCATGCAATCGGTCTCGCGCGCCTGATGGCGATACACGCCCTGCACGCCGTCGAATACGCGCGCTTCCGACATCGCTTCCAACATCATTGCGCAGTTCCGGATGACAACATCAATAGGTGACGACGGCACGTATCGACGTGCCGGCGTGCATCAGATCGAAGCCCTCGTTGATTCGGTCGAGGGGCAGCACATGGGTGATCAGGTCGTCGATATTGATCTTCCCGTCCATGTACCAATCGACGATCCTGGGTACGTCGGTGCGGCCGCGCGCCCCACCGAAGGCGCTGCCTTTCCATGTCCGGCCGGTCACCAGTTGAAAGGGACGCGTACGGATCTCCTGGCCCGCTCCCGCAACGCCGATCACGACCGACACGCCCCACCCACGATGGCAGCATTCGAGCGCCTGGCGCATCAGATCCACATTGCCGATACACTCGAAACTGTAGTCGGCACCACCGCCGGTGAGTTCGACCAGGTGCGCCACGAGATCGCCGCCAACATCCTTCGGATTGACGAAATGCGTGAGGCCGAATTTGCGCGCCAAGGCTTCCCGTGCCTGGTTCAAATCGACCCCGACAATCATGTTGGCACCGACCATCCGCGCCCCCTGCACCACGTTGAGGCCAATGCCGCCAAGGCCGAAGACGACGACATTGGCGCCCGGCTCGACCTTGGCGGTGTTGATCACCGCGCCGATGCCGGTCGTGACACCGCAGCCGATGTAGCACACCTTGTCGAACGGCGCGTCCTTGCGAATCTTGGCGACTGCAATTTCGGGCAGCACGGTGAAGTTGGAAAACGTCGAACAGCCCATGTAGTGATGCAGCGGTTGACCGTTGAGCGAAAAGCGGCTGGTGCCATCGGGCATCATGCCCTTGCCCTGCGTGGCGCGAATGGCCGTGCACAGGTTGGTCTTGCGCGAGAGGCACGACTTGCACTGCCGACATTCCGGTGTGTAGAGCGGGATCACGTGATCACCGACTGCCACGCTGGTGACGCCGGCACCGATCTCGACGACGACACCAGCACCTTCGTGACCCAAAATCGCGGGAAACAGGCCTTCAGGGTCGGCGCCGGACCGCGTGAATTCATCGGTGTGGCAGATGCCGGTGGCTTTGATCTCGACCAGCACTTCGCCCGCGCGAGGTCCCGCAAGTTGCACGGTTTCGATTACCAGCGGGGCACCGGCCTGGTGGGCAACAGCAGCACGAACGTCCAAGGCAACTCCTTAAAATGGGCCGCACTGAAGTCCGCGCCCGTTGGCACATCGCAATTTGAACGGTTACCGCACGGATGCCGCGCGCAACCAACATAGGGGGTTAATTGCCGGATGGATTGGGATATCGAATCTGTACGCGTGCAATTGCGGCAAGCGCGTCGGCACCAAGCACCGTCTGCGCATCGGCAATGTTGGCGGTCAGCTGTGCCATCGACGTGGCGCCAATGATCGACGCACCGAGAAACCAGCGGCTTTTGACATAGCCCAACGCCAATTGGGCCAGCGTGAGGTTGCATTGCTTGGCAACCTTTGCGTATTCGGCGATGGCTTCGCCGACAATCGGCTTGCGGTAGCGCGCGCCCAGGTCGTTGAAAAGCGTATATCGACCATTGGCCGGCTTCTGTCCGTCGAGATACTTGCCGGTCAATAGACCCCCCGCCAACGGGCTGTAGGCCAACAGCGACATCTCATCGCGAAACAGAACCTCGCCAAGATCATTGTCCACGCTGCGCGACACGAGGCTGTAGCTGTTCTGGATCGTCACCGGCCCGGGCACTCCCTGGGCCGCGGCCACGCGCTGGAATTCGCGCGTGCCCCACGCCGTTTCGTTGGACAGGCCGTAGTAGCGAATCTTGCCGGCCTTGATCAGGGCGGCAAACGCGTCGACCTGCTCGGCGATCTCCGGTCCGCCGATTTTTTCCTTGGATGGGTCGAACTCGGTGGCGCCAAACATGGGTACGTTGCGCTGGGGCCAATGAATCTGAAAAATGTCGATGCAGTCGATCTGGAGTCGGGCGAGACTGGTGTCCGCGGCTTCCAGGATCACATCGCGCGTGAGGTCGGTGCGGCCATTGCGAATCCAATCGCGACGACCGGGACCTGCGACTTTGGATGCCACCACGAGTCCGGTATGGCGGCGTTTGCCCAGCCACTCGCCCAGAATGGTTTCGGTGCGCCCCTGGGTGGCGCCATTGGGGGGCACCGGATACATTTCGGCGGTGTCGACAAAGTTGATGCCGTGCTCGATCGCATAGTCGAGTTGCGCATAGGCGTCCTCGCGGGAGTTCTGCTCGCCCCAAGTCATGGTGCCGAGGCACACTTCGGAAACGTTGAGGTCAGTTCGGGGCAGGACGTGCGTGCGCATGGGCAAGGTCGTAGGAGAATCGAAAGCGCAAGTATGCCCGACCGCGCGGGAGCGGTCGGGCCAACGCTGCCGCGCGACGCCAAATGGCGCCGTTCAATGGACCCGCTGACACCCGATCAAAACAGCATGTGCTCGCGCTGATTGAGGTCGGTGCGTAGCGCGTACAGGTCTTCGTCGAGCGCGTCGCGCAC
>JBDTTY010000023.1:0-12708 GCA_040007975.1 Betaproteobacteria bacterium
GCGCCCTTGCTGCCGTTGTACCAGGTGAGTCCCGGCCGCGGTCGCACGCCTGCCGTCGATGCAATCGTGATGAACGCGCCATTGCGCCGTGTGCGCATATGCGGCACTGCGTGCCGGGCCGTGAGAAACAGACTCTTCACGTTGACCGCAAAGATCCGGTCGAATTGCTCTTCGCTGACGTCGAGCATCGGCTGATTCTTGTGCGTGGTGCCGGCGTTGTTGACGACGATGTCGATCACGCCGTACACCGACAGTGCAAACTCCATCAGTCGCTTGACGTCGGCGTCTTTGCTGACATCGCCGGTACAAAATTGTGCCTTGCCACCAGCTTCGACGATGGATGACACCGTGTGTTCGCCGTTCTCGGCATTCATGTCGTTGACCACCACTTTTGCGCCCTCGGCGGCAAAGCGCAGAGCGATGCCGCGGCCAAAGCCGGATCCTGCGCCCGTGATCACGGCCGTCTTGCCTGCAAGTCTCATGTATTTTCCTGTCGTGTTGAAGTCTTCGTTGCCGGACGTCCGTACTGCCACCGCGCGTGCGCAACGAATCCGGGGTCAGCCGTGCCGCAGCACCACCGTCTTGAGCGTCGTAAACGCGTGCAACGCTTCGAATCCTTTTTCGCGACCATGGCCCGAATGCTTGACGCCGCCAAACGGCAACTCTACGCCACCACCCGCGCCGTAATTGTTGATGTACACCTGGCCGCTGGCGAGCGCGCGCGCCATCCGCAATTGTCGAGCGCCGTCGCGGGTCCACACCCCAGCCACCAATCCAAAATCGGTGCCGTTGGCCAAACGAATGGCATCGGCCTCGTCGTCGAAGGGCATCGCTGACAGCACCGGGCCGAACACCTCCTCGCGGGCGAGACGGTGATCGGGTGGCACATCCCGCAGCAGCACGGGTGCGAGATAGAAGCCGCCCGCCGGCGCGTCAGCCACGATCTGGCCTTGCGCAACCACGGCAATCGCGTCGCGCTCCGCCTCGGCCATGAAACCGCGCACCCGTTGCAATTGCGTTCCCCGAATCAGCGGGCCGCAATCGAGATCGGCCAGGGCGGGACCCGTCTGCAACGCCGCAAAGCGCTTGCCCAGTTCCGCCAGCACATGCTCGTAGCAACTGCGCTCGACGAGCAGCCGGCTGCCGGCCGAACACGTCTGGCCCGCATTCTGCACGATGGCATTGATCACCGCGGGCAACATCGCGTCGAAATCGGCATCCGCAAACACGACCTGCGGCGACTTGCCGCCGAGTTCGAGCGTGACCGGACAATGATGTTGCGCCGCCGCCGTCGTCACCGCCACGCCGGTGGCAGCAGACCCCGTAAAGGACAGATGCGCAATGCCGGGATGCTGCGCAAGGGCTGCGCCGGCTTCGGTGCCAAGACCGGTCACGATATTGAGCGCGCCGGACGGCAACCCCACGTCGGCGGCGAGCATCGCGATGCGCAACAGCGACAGGCACGCGTCCTCCGCCGGCTTGACCACGCAGGCATTGCCTGCGGCGAGCGATGCGCCCACCGAGCGACCAAAAATCTGCAGCGGATAATTCCACGGAATGATGTGCCCGGTGACGCCATGCGGCTCGCGCCAGGTCAGCACGGTAAAGCCCTGCGGATAGGGAATGGTCTCGCCATGCAGCTTGTCGCTGGCGCCACCATAAAACTCGAAGTACCGTGCGCAGGCAGCCACGTCGGCACGCGCCTGCTTCAATGGCTTGCCGCAATCGCGCGCTTCTAGCAGCGCCAACTCCTCCGCATGGTCGGCAATCGCGCGCGACAACGTGTGCAGCAGGCGGCCCTTTTCGGCGGGCGACAGTTTGCCCCAGTCGCCGTCGCGCGCGGCTTGCGCGGAGCGCACCGCCGCATCGATATCCGCGGCGTTGCCACGCGCAATCGCGGCAAACGGCACGCCGTCCGACGGATCGACCATCGGCAACTCGGCGCGACTGGCCGGCGCAAACCAGCGATTGCCGATGAAATGTTGGGCCGGTGTTTTCACCGCCGGCCACGCGAGGGGTGCGTTCATGGGTGGTTTCGTCCGCTCGCGATGCTTACTTTTTCGGCGTGAATTTCCACGCCAGCGTCTGTTCGTCCACCCGCGGCGCATACACGATGCCATCGCGCGTGGCCCACAGGCTGACCTGAAAATGCAGCGGAATGAGTCCGGTGTCGCCGATGGCCAACTCCGCGGCCCGTTGCAGATAGGCCTCGCGCTTCACATCGTCGACAATCTGCAGCGCATCCTCGGTTAACGCGTCAACCTTGGTATTGGAATAGCGTCCACGGTTGGCGGTGCCAAAGCCCTTGTCCTTGTTGTACGTCATCAGCAGCGCCTTCAACGATGATGACGACTCGCCGGTGCCGGTGCTCCAGCCCGCGAGCAACACGCTGAACTTGAGATCGGTGGCCTGCGGGAAGAATGTGGCCGATGGCATCGCAACGACCTTGGTGGGTATGCCACCGCGCGTCCACATCTGGGCAATGGCCTGCGCAATCTTGGCGTCGTTCACATAACGATTGTTGGTTGCGTGCAACGTGACGCCAAAGCCATCGGGGTAACCTGCTTCGGCCAGCAGCTTCTTGGCGCCTTCCGGGTTGTACGGTTCGACCTTGAGGTTCTTGGTCGCGCCGAACAGGAAATCGGGCACCAGTTGTCCCGCGGGAATCGCTTCGCCTTCCATCACCTTGTCGACAATCGCCGGACGATTGATCATCATCGACAACGCGTGGCGCACGCGTGAATCCTTCAGTGGATTCTTGTCGAGCGGCTTGCCGTCCTTGTCGGTGACCATGGGCGAGATGGTGCGATCGCTGTCCATGTGCACGTACATCAGACGATCCGAAATGCCACGGTAGATCGCGAGCTTCTTGTCGCCCTTCAACTTGGCGACGTCCGCGGTGGGAACGTTTTCGATCACCTGCACGTCGCCCGACAGCAATGCGGCCACGCGCGAAGCATCCTGCGTCAGGATTCGCATCGTCACTTTCTCCCACGGCGTCTTGCCGCCCCACCAGGCGTCGTTGTGCGTGAAATCGAGCCGGTCGCCCTTGGCGAACTTCACCAGCTTGTAGGGCCCGGTGCCGATGGCCGCCTTGCCGGAATTGAAATCATCGGTGCTGGCGCTGGCGAACTTCTTGTTGATGATCGCGATCTGCGTCATATCCGACGGCATCAGCGGATAGGGCGTCACGGTCTTGAAACGGATCGTATACGGATCAACCACGTCGATTTTCGCGATCTGCTTCGTATAGGCGGTAAAGGGGGACGGACTGTTGGGCACCTTCGGCACGCGTTCGATCGACGCCACCACGTCGGCGGCGGTGAAGTCGCTGCCATCGTGAAACTTGACACCCTTGCGCAGTTTGAATTCCCACGTCAACGGATCGATCGCCTTCCATTCCGTGGCCAGGCTCGGCATCGGCTGCGATTTCTCGTTGCGCTCGACCAGAAATCCGTAGAGGTGCGACGCAATGTTGTTGTTGGGTGTGAGGTTGTGATAGTGGGGATCGGTGGACGTGACGTCGGTGCCGAGACCGATGGTCAGATTGGCGGCGAAGGCCGTGGCAGCCAGCGCAAACGCCGACACCGCGGCTACGAATTTCCTGAACTTGAACATGGGCCATACTCCTGCGCAAAGAGCCTGAAATGATCGAAGGGTGCGGATTGCATGCGCACCGGGGCGGTGCGGAAATCGGCTTTGCCGCCATTCTCAACGGCTGCCCGCGAAGCATAGCGCAACGCGTTTCCATTTGTAACGGCGGCAGCGTCTTCGCCGTTTTGGTCAACCGTGGCCGCCGCGACCGCGTTCTTTTCCCATCGAAGAGACCGTTGCATCACCGCAATGTGCCCCGAACTCGAGGAGAACAGCATGATCCCGAACCGCCGCCGTACCATCTTCATCGCCATTGCCCTTGCCGGCGCCGCATTCGCCCTACCGTCGGTCCATGCCAGCAACGTCGCATGGAACGTGTCCGTCGGTGGGCCCGGCTTTGCCATCAATGCGGGTCAGCCGGGATTCCGGCCTGCGATCCGACCGGCGTTCGTGCCGGTCTACCGACCCTTCGTGCGGCCGGTGCCATTGCGTCCCGTTGGTTGGCGCCCCTACGTCGTCGCCCGACCGGGATGGGCACCTTACGTTGTGGTGCGACCTACTCCGGTGTTCATCGCGCCACAGTCCGTGGTCTACGCGCCGCCGGTCGTCTTCGCCCCGCGATTCGTCGCCGCACCGCGCGCTTTCGTTGCGACGACGACGTTTCCATCCGCGGCCTGGCGCTATTGACCACCTGATGCCGTACGCGACCCACTGACCACGATCGCGTACGGCGACGCGTCCTGGGCGCGGTGCTATGCTCCTTCTTTGTGCGCAAGAAGGTGTGCCATGAACGCTCCTGCCACGCATGCCGCCGTCACACCGGCGGCCATCGTTCGTGCCGAGGACCTGCGGTCCTTTGATCTCATCCGCACGCTCGTCGGCTTCGATACCACCAGCCGCGACTCCAATCTTGCGTTAATTGATTGGATTCGCAATTACTTGGATGGTTTCGGCGTCACGTCCACGCTCACGTTTGACGATGACGGTCGCAAGGCCAATCTCTTCGCGACCATCCCGGCGCGTGATGGCAATGCGATCAACAACGGCATCGTGCTGTCCGGACACACCGACGTGGTCCCGGTGGATGGTCAACCATGGGACACCGATCCATTCGATGTCGTGGCACGCGACGGACGCCTGTACGGGCGCGGCGTCACCGACATGAAGAGTTTTTCGGCCGTGGGACTATCGTTCGTGCCGGAGTTTGTTCGTCGCGGCCTCAATCAGCCGATCCATTTTGCGCTGTCCTATGATGAGGAAATTGGCTGCATCGGCGTGCGCCGACTGATCACCGACATCGCGGCCCGCGGTGTCACGCCGGCGGGATGTATCGTCGGCGAGCCCACCGGCATGCAGCTGGTCGTCGCACACAAGGGCAAGCAGAGTTGGCGTTGTCGGGTACGGGGTCACGAAGCCCACTCGTCGCTGACGCCACTCGGCGTCAACGCCGTCCAGATCGCGTGCGAAATCGTGGCATGGATTGCCCAACGCGCGCGCGATTTTCGCGACGGCCATGCGCACGATCCGGCATACGACGTGCCCTACACCACGGTGCATGTGGGCACGATCCGTGGGGGGACGGCCCTTAATATCGTGCCACGCGATTGCACTTTCGATTTCGAGATCCGCCACCTGCCGTTCGATGACCCGCAGGCGTTCTTCAACGAGGTGCGCGCATTTGCCGCAATGCGATTACCTGCCATGCATGCGGTCGATCCCGAGACGTATATCGAGTTCGATATGTTGTCCTCGATGCCGGGCTTCGACACCCAGGACGGCAGTCCGATCGCCGCGTTCGGTCGCGCGTGCAACCACTCGCACGGGGTGGGCAAGGTGTCGTTCGGCACCGAGGCTTCGCTCTTCAACATCGCCAACATTCCGACCATTATCTGCGGCCCCGGCCACATCGCGCAGGCACATCAGCCCAACGAATGGGTGACGCTGGACCAACTCGCCCTGTGCGAAGCCTTCATGCAACGCCTATGCGATCGCGTCACCGCATGACGTCGCGCGTGCGGGAATCGCCCGCCATCGAGGTCGCGTTTCCGGACATCTCGGCATGGCGTGCCGGCAATACCAACATCCCGTTTGTGTGGCGCTTTAAAGCGGACCAACCGGGACCACGTGTCACCATCCAGGCGCTGACGCACGGCAACGAGGTGTGCGGTGCGATCTCCAACGACTGGTTGCTGCGCGAAGGCGTGCGTCCGGTGCGCGGCACGCTCAACATCACGTTTGCCAATGTCGAGGCCTACACCAAATTCAACGCGGCGGACCCTTTTTCCTCGCGTTGCGTCGACGAAGATTTCAACCGCCTATGGTCGCCCGACGTGCTGGATGGCCCGCGGCAATCGCGCGATCTCACGCGGGCACGCGAATTGCGCCCCGTCTACGACGACACCGATTTCCTGCTCGACCTGCATTCGATGACCGATCCCTGCCCGCCACTGGCGCTTGCGGGTCGGCAGCGCAAAGGACTGGAACTTGCTCACGCCGTCGGCGTGCCCCAACACATCATCATCGATGCCGGCCACGCCGCTGGCAGGCGCCTGCGCGACTATGGCGATTTTGACGACCCGGCAGCCGAGCGCGCCGCGTTGTTAATCGAATGTGGCCAGCATTGGGAACGCGCGGCACCGGACGTGGCCAAGCAGTCCACGCTGCGTTTTCTGCGCCATTTCGGCATGCTCGAACCCGCCTTTTTCGACGCTCACCTCGACGCGGGACCACTGCCGAAGCAACAAGCAGTCGAAGTGACCGATGTGATCACCATCAACAGCGATCAATTCCGCTTTGTGGCTGCCGTGGAAGGGCTCGCCGTGATCCCGGCGCGCGGCACCCTGCTGGCGCAGGATGGCGACGTGGCCGTCGTCACGCCATACGACAACGCGGTACTGATCATGCCCACTCGCAATCCCAAAAAGGGCGAGACCGCCGTACGCATCGGCAGGTTTGTGCAGTAAGTCGAGCCACGCGAGTCAGCGCGCAGGCACCGCAGCTACCGCAGCTTCAGCGGCCTTGACGATGTCCGGACCGATCGCAGGCGTCCACTTGGTCCAGACGTTTTGCACGGCCGCGCGAAAAGCGGCGCGCTGCGGCGCCGATAGCGTCACTACCGTCACACCCTGTTTCACCAATTCGGCGATTGCCGCATCCTCGCGTGCAGGCGCCTGCGCCTCGCGTGCGGCGAGGATAGCGGCCGCGCGCGCCTGGGCACGTTGCGCCTCCGACCACGCGTCCCACACCGGCTTGCGCACGGCAAAGATCATCGCGTCAGACAGCGCACCCCACCGCGTGATCATGCGTTGGCCGGTTGCGGTAATGCGCTGAGCGGCAAGCGCCGTCGGCAATGCATCCTGTCCGTCGAGTGTGCCCGCTAAAAATGCCGTCTGCGCCGCGGCGAAGTCCAGCGCCTGCGGTTGCGCCGTCAATGCCGCATAGGTATCAATTGACAGCGGCACGCCCGACACGCGCAGCTTGAGCCCCGCCGCTTCGGTCGGCGTACGCACCGGATTTTTGGTCGTCGTCAGCACGCGGTCGCCGGCCGCCGCCACCGCCAGCACGATCACGTCGGCGTATACAGCACGCGCGGCAACGAGATCGAAGACCGCACTGCTGCCGGCCAGCGCTTCCTGCGACACGGTGTCGGCAGTGAGCCACGGCAATGCATAGACACCGGCTGGGGGAAATTGTGCCGACCACGCCAGCGCGGAACCGACTGCCAGATCGGCAAGACCGTCCTTCAATGCGCCGAATTCACGCGTTGGGTCGCGACCCGCCAACGTCACGCCCGGGTATAGCTTGATGCCAAACGAACGCGCGGCAGGCTCATTCAACAGTTCGGCCCAGCGCGCTGCCGCCTTGCCCAACGGAAACGCCGGTGATTGCGCCACCGACAATTTGAGTTCAGGGGCTGCTGCAGCCTGGTCCTGGGCAAATGCGCCCGTCGCGGCAAACCATGCAAGCACAAACACGAAAATTCGCCGGGGAGACGCGATGCTGCGGCGAATGTATGGCGTTGTCATCGGCGCAAAGTGTAGCAGCAAGGGCGTCATCGCCTCGACAGTCGCGCGGCGCGAAACTCAAGCGCGGCCGCATGCAGGTCAGCGCAATCATGCCAGCACCGCATCCCCGTCTAGCACGCCATGACCGGCGCCGAAGAAATCACGATTACCATCGATAGTGCCAATACCCAGTCGCGTTTTGCAAAGTCCATGCGATTTTTTTGCGGCACGATTACACTTTGACACGATGTGTCAGCGTCGGGCACGTCGTGGGGTTGGTCACACAAAGTCCATCATTGGGATTTCCAAAGGAGGCAGGCATGAACAAGCTATTGATGGCACCGGGTATATGTATGGTCGAGCAAATAACGGGCGCCCTGTTCGTCGCAATCCTGATCGCCCGACTCGCCGGCGTCTATCCGCCACGAGAAAGCTACACCGACAATGGCAAGTCCGAATAGACAGCGAAGCGAATCGGTCAAGGACGCATGCCCTTCCTACCTGTCTGGGGCCAGGTATGACGCCATTCACGTGCCCTGAATTTTCGTTGGTTAAACTTGCCAGCGCCTGTGATCCAGATGGAAATGGCCTTTGCAAAGAAAAATACTGGCGGCCTCCTTATGAGAACAATCTCATGAAAGTAGATCAACCCAATGCCATTGCGCGAGGCGATCTCACGCGGACCGTGCTCGCCGTGCTGCTGATAGGCGCACTGATAGGTACGTCGCTGTGGGTTTTACGTCCATTCCTTCTGGCGCTGGTTTGGGCGACGATGATCGTTGTCGCCACGTGGCCATTGATGTTGAAGGTGCAACGGGTACTTCGCCGACGTTGGCTCGCCACGATGGCGATGACTGCTGTGATGCTGATCCTACTCATCGTTCCACTTGCACTTGCCATTCAGTCCATCGTCCAGAACTCGGACACGATCGTACAGACGTTCCAAGGGCTTGCAACACGCGAAATTCCTCCACCACCGGTTTGGGTCGCAAAAATTCCGCTTGCAGGCACCCAGATTGCCAGCCATTGGCAAAATGTCGCCGCGGGTGGCAAGGACGGAATCGCGGCACGCCTCGCGCCGTACGCCGGTGATGCCGCAAGATGGGTGGCTGGGCAATTCAGCGACATCAGCCTTCTCGTTCTTCATTTACTGCTGACCGTCGCAATCGCGGCGATCCTATAAGCATATGGAGAGATTGCAAGCGAGGGCGTAATTCGTTTTGGGCGGCGCCTTGCCGGCGAAAGGGGCAATCGTGTCGTACGTCTGGCGGGCATGGCGATCCGCGGCGTAGCGCTCGGCGTCGTCGTCACCGCACTGGTGCAGACATTCCTTGCGGGTGCAGGGCTCGCTATCGTCGGCGTCCCCTATGCGGCATTGCTGACTGCCGTAGTCCTGTTCCTTTGCATCGCTCAGATCGGCCCACTTTTCGTTCTTGTGCCCGCCATTGCCTGGCTCTTCCTGATCGACGAGACGGGGCGCGGCACCGCACTTCTCGTCTGGAGTCTTGTGGTTGCGCCCATCGACAATATTTTGCGTCCGATACTGATTCGCCGCGGGGCCGATCTGCCGATGCTGCTGATCTTCGCCGGCGTAATCGGCGGGCTAATCGCATTCGGCCTCGTCGGGTTGTTCGTCGGCCCCGTGATGCTCGCGGTAACCTATACGCTGCTGCGCGAGTGGATCAACGAGCAGGGCGACGAGACGAGCATGAATCCGCCGTCCTCCAAGTCGACAACGTGAGGTGCAACGGCTTTAGCGAGACGCCTGCGTCACCAGTTAGGCAGTTGGCACAGGCCGCACCTCCGCACGTTCTTCCAGTCATGACCAACGTGCATATTGCAAACTCACTACGGTACTGGTGTCCAATGGTTTATCATTGCCACCGTAGTGCAAAGCGGACCAGCGCGTCGAGCGAGGTTCACACAGTTTGAACGGCATGCGAGGTGGTCCCTTGACAGGAATTCGAAATTTTATTGCGGTCGCGATCTGCGCGTCGCTCGCGATGCCCATTCCGGCACAAACGCAACAGCCGCTGCCCTCTTCCGCCCCGGCTGGCCCCGCGACACAAACAGGGGCCAAGTCGTTTTCGAACGAGGAACTGGACCAACTCCTGGCACCCATCGCGCTGTATCCCGACGCGCTGATGGCACAGGTATTGATGGCCTCGACGTATCCACTCGAGGTCGTCGAGGCGGCGCGTTGGGTCAAATCAAACCCGGGTCTCAAGGACAAGGCGCTCGAGGATGCCGTGCAGCAGCAAAGTTGGGATCCTGCCGTCAAGTCGCTGGTAGTCTTCCCACAAGTACTCGCGATGATGAACGAAAAGCTCGACTGGACGCAGAAGCTGGGCGATGCGTTTCTCGCGCAACAGAAGGATGTGCTGGACACCGCACAGGCGTTGCGCAAGAAGGCCCAGGCGCAAGGTGCGTTGAAGGACTCGGAACAGCAAAAGGTTGTGACCACATCCGAGAACAACACCACGGTGATCAAGATCGAGCCGACCAATCCGGAAGTGGTGTACGTGCCGACCTATAACCCGACAGTCGTCTACGGCGCATGGCCGTACCCCGCGTACCCGCCCTACTACTACTACCCACCCGGCTATGTCGCTGGCGGGGCATTGCTGGGCTTCACCGCCGGTGTAATCGTCGGTGGCGCACTTTGGGGCAACGTCGGCTGGGGTCGCGGCGACGTTAACGTCAATGTCAATCGCTACAACAATTTCAACAAGACCAACATCAGCAACGGCAACTGGAACCACAACGTCAATCACCGCGGCTCCGTACCGTACCGAGACAAGGGCGTTGCGCAGCAGTACGGCAAAGGTCAATCGGGAAACGCGGCGTCACGCGAGCAGTTTCGTGGCCGCGCCGAAGCAGGACAGCAATCCATCCAGCGCGGCGATGTATCGCAACGCGACGTTGCCAACCGCGGCAGCGGCGCGGGCGCGGGCAGCGGCAATCGCGACTTCGGGGGCGCTGGTGGCGCTGGTGCCGGCAGTCGCGATTTCGGTGGTGCCAGAGGCGGCGCGAACCGCAGCAGTGCCGGAGGCGGATCCGCTTTCAAGACGCAAGGAGGTGCACAGACACGCGACTACAGCAATCGCGGTTCGTCCAGCATGAACTCGTCGAGGTCGTCGGGCAATATGGGTGGCGGCGCCCGCAGCAGTGTCGGCGGCGGTGGTGCACGCGGCGGCGGCGGTGGTGGCCGCGGTGGCGGCGGCGGACGGCGATAGACGGAGACAGACGATGAGAACAGAAAAATTTTCGCAGTTCGCAATGCTGATTGGCGTTGTGCTGACCTTCGCGACTGGGGCCTTCGCGGCAACGAGCCAGCAGTCGTTCGCTTCGCCTGAGGACGCCGTCAGTACCTTGGTGGGAACGATCAAGTCCAACGACGTGAAGGCCATGCGCAGCGTTCTAGGTAACGCCGGCGGGGTCCTCAGTTCGGGCGATGCGGTCGCGGACCGCGCCGCGACCCAGGACTTTGTCGCGGCCTACGATGCAAAACATTCGATCGTGCTCGAAGGCGACACGGCCAAGCTCATTCTCGGCAAGGACGACTTCCCCTTCGCGTTTCCGCTCGTCAAGTCCGGTGGCGTCTGGCGCTTCGACACTGCCGCGGGCATCGATGAGCTCAACGCGCGGCGCATCGGCGAAAACGAGCTCAACACTATTAATGTGTTGCAGGCCATCGTCGACGCGCAGCAAGAGTACGCGTCCGAACCCCGCACTGGCGACGGCGTCGCCGCCTATGCTCGCCGAATCATCAGTTCCAAGGGCAAGCGCGACGGGCTGTATTGGCCGACCAAGGCGGGCGAACCACCGAGCCCGTTGGGCGAGCTCGTCGCCAGCGCGTCTGGCGAGGGCTATGCCGCCAGCAAGAGCGGCCCCAAACCATTCCATGGGTATTACTTCCGCACGCTCAAGGGCCAGGCCGCTGGCGCAAACGGTGCTGCGCTCGATTACGTCGTGCGTGGGCATGCCATTGGCGGATTCGCCGTGATTGCCTATCCCGCGAAGTACGGCAGCTCCGGCATCATGTCGTTCGTCGTCAATCAGGACGGCAAGGTGTACCAATCCGACCTCGGCCCAAAGACTCTTGAACGCGCTACTGCAATCCACCGGTTCGACACCGCCAAGGGCTGGTCGCCGGTATCGCCTTAGCGAGGAGCGTCACATGGCAACGCGCAAGGCCGTCAACGGCGAATGAACCGGTGCCTCCGCATCGAATTGGCCATTGCCGCGGCCTATACGTTCGCACGGTGCGTCACTCCAGCGCGGCCGCATGCAGGTCAGGGCGATCATGCCAGTACCGCATCCCGGTCTTGCGCGCCGTGACCGGCGTCAGCGGAATACCCGCAGCAAAGGTCACCGACACCGCGCCATCCACATCGGTACGCAGGATTGTCGAGTCCACCGCGCGATAGCGCGCCATGATTTCTGCGCGCGGATGTCCGAAGCGATTGCGATAGCCATTGTTGACGATGGCCCACGTCGGACCCACGGCGCGAATAAACGCCGGCGTGGACGACGTGCGCGAGCCATGATGCGGCACCAGCATCACCTGTGCCCGTAGCGCGGCGGCATCGCGCGCCACCAGGCGCATTTCACTGATCGCCTCGATGTCGCCCGTCAACAGCGCACTGCCAAAGGCGGAATCGATGCGCACAACACACGATCGATCGTTGGTCTTGGCGCGTGCATCCGCATAGTCGACGGCGGTGGGATGCAGCATCGTGAATCGCACCAGGTCCCAAGTCCACTGTTGTCCGGCGTTGCAACCGAGCAATGGCACCCGACCGCCCAATGTCGCCATGATCGCGTGGTCGGCGTACAACGATGACGCGAACCATCCTGTCGGCACAGTGGTGAGCAACGAACGCATGCCACCCGCGTGATCGATGTCCTGATGACTGACGATCAAACCATCGATGCGCGGCAGACCTGCGGCCCGCAAGAATGGCGCGATGATTCGATTGCCGGCATCCGCGGTGTCCGTGAATCGCGGGCCGGTGTCGTACACCAATGTGTAGTGCCGCGTCTCGATCACCACGGCAAGTCCCTGCCCCACGTCCAGTGCGGTGAGCCTGAACGCGCCTTCGGGCAG
>JBDTTY010000024.1:0-12608 GCA_040007975.1 Betaproteobacteria bacterium
CAAGTCGGGCAGCGCCGATGTGCTCGAGGCGCTCGGCGCCAATATCATGTTGAAGCCCGAACAGGTATCGGCCTGCATCAACGAGACCGGCATCGGCTTCATGTTTGCCCCGAACCACCACGCTGCGATGAAACATGCGGCACCGGTGCGGAAGGAATTGGGCGTGCGCACGATCTTCAACATCCTGGGGCCGCTGACCAATCCCGCCGGCGCGCCGCATCAACTGATCGGCGTGTTTCACCCGGATCTGGTCGGCATCCATGTGCGCGTGCTGCAACGGCTGGGCGCCGAACATGCGCTGGTGGTCTACGGCAAGGATGGCATGGACGAAGTGTCGTTGGGAGCGGCAACGATGGTGGGCGAGTTGAAAGACGGCACGATTCGCGAATACGAGATTCATCCCGAAGATTTCGGACTGTCGATGAAGTCGAATCGGGGTTTGAAGGTCACCAGCGCACCGGAATCCAAGGAAATGGTGCTGGAGGCGCTCGGCAATGTCGAGGGCACGCCACGCGAGATTGTTATCCTCAATGCCGGTGCTGCGCTATATGCTGCCAATGTGGCGACGTCGATCGAGCAGGGCATCGAACAGGCGCGCGTGGCCATCGCCAGCGGGGCCGCTCGGCGCAAACTCGATGCATTCGTGGCCACTACCCAAAAATTGGCCGCGACGGCTTGAGCACGACGTCGCCCCGATCACTCAAAACAACAAGCGGAGGCACGGGCTTCATGGCCAGCGACATTCTGGAAAAAATCATTTCGACCAAGGCCGAGGAAGTCATCGCCGCGCAAGTGGCGCTGCCTTTTGCCGAGATCGAGCGGGCGGCCCACGCCGCGCCCGCCCCTCGGGGATTCGAACGCGCGTTACGTTCCCGCGTGGCCGCCGGCCGGTCGGCGGTGATTGCCGAAATCAAGAAGGCCAGCCCCAGCAAGGGATTGCTGCGCGAAGCCTTCGACCCGCCCGCCATCGCCCAATCGTATGCACGCGCCGGCGCGACGTGCCTGTCGGTGCTGACCGATCGACCGTTCTTTCAGGGGGCGCCTGAATTTCTGGTGGCTGCGCGCGCGGCGTGCGCGTTGCCGGCCTTGCGCAAGGAATTCATCATCGACGAATATCAGGTGGCGGAATCGCGGGCGCTGGGCGCGGATGCGATCCTGCTGATCGTTGCCGCGCTGGAGGATGCGCAAATGGCCGCGCTCGAAGCGGCGGCACATGCGTTCGGAATGGACGTGCTGGTCGAAATTCATGATGGCGACGAGCTCGACCGGGCGTTGCGCCTCAAGACTCCGCTTCTGGGCATCAACAATCGCAACCTGCGCAATTTCAGCGTCACACTCGATACGACGTTCAATCTGCTGCCGAGGATCCCGGCGGATCGCCTCGTGATCACGGAAAGCGGTATCCTCACGCGCCGGGATGTGACGATGATGCAGGAACGCGGCGTCCATGCGTTTCTGGTCGGCGAAGCATTCATGCGGGCGCCGGACCCCGGTGCTGCGCTGACGGCCCTATTCGACAGCTAGAGATATCCACTCGTGTCTGCCATCACCGCCGACAAGGTAAGCAAGCATTGGAAGACGGGCGTCGGCCAGATTCGCGCGGTCGACGCCATTTCCTTCGCCCTCGAACCTGGCACGCTCAATGTGCTGCTGGGTCCGTCGGGGTGCGGCAAGTCCACCACGTTGCGCCTGATCGCCGGACTGGAAGCTGCCGATGGCGGCCGCATCCTGATCGACGACCGCGATGTCACCGCACTGCCACCCGCGCAGCGCAATATCTCGATGGTGTTTCAGAGCTACGCGCTGTTTCCGCATTTGTCTGTCGCCGAAAACATCCTGTTTGGACTGCGCGTGCGAAAAGTGTCGGCCGAGGCCTGCGCCACGCGCCTTGCGCGCGTGGCCGACATGCTCGGACTCACCGCACTGCTGGATCGCAAGCCGTCGCAATTGTCAGGTGGGCAGCAGCAGCGCGTCGCGTTGGGCCGGGCCATCATCAACGAAGCACCGGTCTGCCTGATGGACGAGCCGCTGTCGAATCTCGACGCGCAATTGCGTGCCGAAATGCGCCAGGAGATCCGCACGCTGCAACGCAAGCTTGGCATCACGATGGTGTACGTGACGCACGATCAGGTCGAGGCGATGTCGATGGCCGATCGTGTCATCCTGCTCAACGGCGGCCGGATCGAGCAGAACGGGCGGCCGGTCGAGCTCTACGAAACGCCCTCCAATGTCTTTGTCGCGCGATTTATCGGTACGCCGCCGATGAACCTGTTGCGACTCGAGCGGGGCGTCGGCGGGGCGATGATAGCCGGCACCGAAGGACCGGTGGTCTTTCCGGTCGAAGCCGCCGGCGGCTCGCTTGGCGTGCGTCCCGAACATATCAACCTGGTCTTTGAGGGCGGAATTCGCGCCACGGTCGACAATGTTGAATACCTGGGCGGCGATTCGCTGGTAACGTGCGCAGTCGGGGGGCAGACCCTTGCCGTTCGCGCGCCCGGCAGCACGGCACTGACGCGCGGTGACGCCACCGGACTTGCATGGGCGGCCGGCGCACAGCACTATTTCGGCGCCGACGGCGTACGTCACCTCGATCACCCGCGCAACGGATCCGCAACGCAGTTCGCGTAACAAGGCGGATCGCGACCGCCCGCAGTTTCAAGGAGGAGTCATGTTGAATCGTTTTGTTCGCAAGAGTCTCGCTACAGCCGTACTCATGGTCGGCGCCGCAATGCTGCCGTTGACCGCGCTGGCCCAGACCGAAGTTTCATTTTTCTATCCGGTGGCAGTCGGTGGTCCCATCACCAAGATCATTGATGGCTATGCCGCAGACTTCGAAAAGGAAAATCCCGGGATCAAGCTGAAGCCCATCTACTCGGGCAGCTATCAGGAGTCGATCACCAAGGCGCTTACCGCGGTCAAGAGCGGTGAACCACCGGTGATGTCGATCCTGCTGTCCACCGACATGTTCACGCTGATCGACGAAGAGGCCATCGTTCCGTTCGATACCCTCATCAAGACGCCCGACGATCAGACGTGGCTCAAGTCGTTCTACCCGGCCTTCATGGAAAACAGCCAGACGGGTGGCAAAATCTGGGGCATTCCCTTCCAGCGCTCGACGATCGTGCTGTACTGGAACAAGGAAATGTTCAAGGACGCGGGACTGGATCCCAATCGACCACCGGCCAACTGGAAGGAAACGGTCGACTACGGCCAGAAGCTCACGAAGCGCGATGCCTCGGGCAAGGTTACGCAATGGGGCGTGCAGATCCCTTCGTCCGGCTTTCCGTATTGGCTCTTTCAGGCGCTGGCCATCCAGAATGGTGTAAACCTGATGAACGCCGCCGGCACGGAAACTTTTTACGACAAGCCCGAAGTGGTCGAAGCGCTGCAATACTGGGTCGATCTCGCCCGCAAGTACAAGATTCATCCGGAAGGCATCGTTGAGTGGGGCACCACGCCAAAGGATTTCTTCGAAAAGAAGATGGCGATGATGTGGACGACCACGGGCAACCTCACCAACGTGCGCTCCAACGCCAAGTTTGATTTCGGGGTCGCGATGCTGCCGGCCGGCAAGGTTCGCGGCAGTCCCACGGGCGGGGGCAATTTCTACCTCTTTGCCAAGTCCACGCCCGCACAGAAAGAGGCGGCCTTCAAGTTCATCAAGTGGGTGACCACGCCGCAACGTGCCGCGCAGTGGGGCATCGACACCGGCTACGTCGCCGTGCGTTCGGACGCGTTTGACACGCCGGTGATGAAGACCTACGTCGCCGGGTTTCCGCCAGCCGCCGTGGCGCGTGATCAGTTGCCGTACGCCAAGGCCGAGTTGTCGACACATGACAATCAGCGCGTGACGAAGGCACTGAACGACGCACTGCAGGCCGCGTTGACCGGCACGAAGCCGGCCGATGCGGCGTTGAAGGATGCGCAACGCGAGTCGGAGCGGATTCTGCGGCCCTACAAGAAGTAAATGGCCCACGACGTGAGGGCGGCACCTTGCCGCCCTCACGTCAAAGTTGAGATCGCGATTGCAATGACCGACGGTTGCCTCACCCAACCCGCATGACCCGCACCTCACAATGGATCCATGGCTGGCTGCTGCTGCTGCCGGCGATGGCGCTGCTTGCGCTGTTCACGCATTACCCGGCGGTGGCCACGTTCTGGCACAGCTTTTTTTCCACGCCCAAAGGTAGTCGCCCGGTCGTCTTCGTCGGCTTGGACAACTATCGGCAGTTGATCGACGATCCGATTTTCTGGCAAAGCCTGACCAACAATTTCTGGTATGCGGCCGGGACCATTCCGGCGTCGATTGCGCTCGCGCTGCTGATGGCAGTCTGGGTCAACGATCGCATCGCGGGTCGCGGTTTTCTTCGCCTCGCGTATTTCACGCCAACCGTATTGCCGATGATCGCGGTGGCCAACATCTGGCTCTTTTTCTATACGCCCGAATACGGTTTGCTGGAGCGGGTTCTCGGTGCGTTTGGCGCCGGCAGCCACAATTGGCTGGGCAGCAAAGGTACGGCGTTACCGGCGCTGATGGTGGTCACGATCTGGAAGGAAGCCGGCTTTTTCATGATCTTTTACCTGGCGGCACTGCAATCGATGTCGCCCAGTTTGCGTGAGGCCGTCGCCATCGAAGGCGCTTCGCGCTGGTACTTTTTTCGACGGATCACGTTTCCGCTGTTGATGCCCACGACGCTCTTCGTGCTGGTCAACGCGATCATCAATGCGTTTCGACTGGTCGACCACGTGTTCGTGATGACGCGCGGCGGCCCCGACAACGCCACGGCGCTGTTGTTGTACTACATCTACGAAATCGGCTTTCGCTTCTGGGATTCGGCCTACGCCGCCGCGTTGACGGTGGTGCTGCTGATCTTGCTGGGCCTGGTGGCGCTGGCGCAGTTTTTCTTTCTCGAACGCAAGGTGCATTACCAGTGAAGGCAGCGACTGCTCTTCCGGGAGGTCGGGCCGGCACGGCGATCCGGTCGGAGTCGACGGCGTTGCGCGCGCTCGAATCCGCAGCGGCGTGGCTGCTCGGCATATTGTGGGTGCTTCCGCTGCTCTATGCGTTCTGGACCGCCTTTCATCCCGCAGAATTCTCGACGCGCTTCGAACTGCTGGCACCGCTGACGCTCGACAATTTCGCCAAGGCGTGGAACGCCGCGCCGTTTGCACGCTACTTCTTTAACACGGTGGTACTCGTAGCGATGGTGCTGGTGGCGCAAATGGTGCTGACCACGCTGGCCGCCTACGCGTTTGCACGTTTCGAATTTCCCGGCCGCAACGTGCTGTTTGCACTTGTGCTGGTGCAATTGATGGTGATGCCCGACGTTCTGATCGTCGAAAATTATCGGACGATGTCATGGCTGGGGCTGAAGGACACAATTCTTGCGATCGGCTTGCCGTACATGGCGTCCGCCTTCGGCATTTTTCTATTGCGCCAGACATTCAAGAGCGTGCCTCGTGAATTGGACGAGGCCGCACGGATGGAAGGCTGCACGCCGTTGCAGGTATTGTGGAAGGTGTATGTACCACTCGCGCGCCCCACGTACCTCGCTTATGCGCTGGTCAGCGTCAGCTATCACTGGAACAATTTCCTGTGGCCGCTGATCATCACCAATTCGGTGGAGTCGCGCCCGATCACCGTCGGACTGCAGGTGTTCTCCGCAACCGATCAGGGGATCGACTGGTCGATCATCACGGCGGCCACGCTGCTGTCTACCGCGCCGCTGCTCGTCGCGTTCCTGCTGTTTCAGCGGCAGTTTGTACAATCGTTCATGCGGGCCGGCATAAGGTAATCGCACGATGAAGCTCATTACGTGGAACATTCAATGGTGTCGCGGCGTGGATGGCAAAGTCGATCCGGCGCGCGTGGTGGCACATGCGAAGCGCCTCGCCGATTTTGACGTGTTGTGCCTGCAGGAAGTGGCCGACAATTTTCCCGATCCGCGCCTTCCGGGCAACTCGGATGAGAATCAATTCGAACGACTTGCAGCACTATTGCCCGGCTACACGGGAATTCCCGGCATTGCGGTCGATCACCCCGGTGACCACGGTCGACGACGACGTTTCGGCAACATGATCCTGACCCGCCTGCCGGTGTTGCAGGTCTTCGCGCACCAGTTGCCCTATCCCGCAGACCAGGACGTATCGGGCATGCCACGGATTGCGATTGAAGCGGTGGTCGAGGCGTCGTTCGGACCCGTACGAATTGTCACGACGCATCTCGAGTACTACTCTCTACGCAAGCGCGCAGCACAGGTGGAGGCGTTGCGCATGCTGTATGCCGAGGGCAGTGGGTACGCGCGTGATCCGCGTTCGACTGGCTATGACGGCGGCCCCTACGAAACGTTGCCGCGCCCGGCCGCGACCATCATCACCGGTGACTTCAATCTCGAACCCGACGATCCGCTGCACGTGCGAATGGAGGCGCCTTTTGCCGACGGGACGCCACCGCTATTCGATGCATGGACATTGGCCAATCCGCGCGCGCCCCACCCGCCGACGATGAATATCTTCCAGAAAGTGAAGCCCGACGATCCGCTGCTGCATTGCGACTTCATTTTCGTCAGCGACGTCCTGCGCTCGCGCGTTCGTGCCGTGGACGTCGATGTCGAGACGCAGGTGTCCGACCATCAGCCCGTGACGCTTACGTTGGGGTAATCGGGGAGAGGGGTAAATAGGGTCAGACTCCAATTGTTTGCAGGGCTGCGCCACATCGGGGTAAGTAGGGTCAGACTCCAATGGTAAGTAGGGTCAGACTCCAATTGTTTGCAGGGCTGCGCCACATCAATTGCAGTCTGAACCTGATTGCTCGTAGGCGAGGCTTCAGCCTCGCTCGCTGTCCACCGAGGCTGAAGCCTCGACTACGGGCGCAGCGTTGGCCGGGCTTGCAACCTCGACTACGAAGCCACGCCAGCCCCACCCGGCTACAATATCGGGTTGGCTGGCATGGGCACTCGCGCCCAGTGCCGGCGCACATGCATTGCGACCCGAACTTGGCCCCCGCTCCCACCGCCACCACGCCCCTCATCTTCACCGGCGAACGATTTTTGCCGGAAGTTCGAGGCGCCATCTGGTATGAACATTGGCATCGCTATGCGGTGGTCGCGCCGCTCGCGGTCGGCAAGCGCGTCCTCGATGCCGCATCGGGGGAAGGCTACGGCAGCTTTTTGCTGGCCCGCGAAGCCGCCAGCGTCGTCGGCGTGGACGTATCGCCCGCGGCCATCGCGCATGCGCAGCAACGTTACGTTCGTGGCAACCTGCAGTTCGTGCCGGCGTCGGTCACGGCATTGCCGTTGCCCGATGCCAGTGTCGACCTCGTCGTCTCATTTGAAACCATCGAGCACCTGACTGCGCAAGCGCCGATGCTGGCGGAATTCCGCCGGGTGCTGACGCCGAAGGGGGCCCTCGTGATTTCGTCGCCCAATCGGCCCGTGTACAACGAGGGCGGTGGAGTCGACAATCATTACCATGTTCGCGAACTCGATCGCGCCGAGCTGGCGGCGCTGCTGACTCCCGCGTTTCCCGTGCAGGCCTGGTACGCGCAGCGGGTGATTGCGCAATCAGCACTTTGGGCCGAAAACGCTTCATCTAGGACCAATGGTTTTCTGGCGCTTGCGGACGACGTCGTGCAAGCGCAACGCGCGCCGGCACCGCCGATGTATTTTGTGGTGGTGGCGGCAGCGACGGGTGTGACACTGCCGCCGTTGCCTGCGCTTTCGCTGTTCGATGACGGCCAGCTTGCGCTATGGCACGACTACGCGCGAACGCTGCTGCATGAAAAGCAGCTGATCTGGGACGAGCTCGATGCGCGCAAGATCGCACAGGACCGGCTCGAACAACTGATCGAGACGACGAACGCGCTGGCCAGTGAACGTCAGGCGGGCGCTGCCCGCATCGAACGCATCGCGGCGCTCGAGGCGGCGCTGGCCTTTACCCAGACGCACGCGCAGCGCGCGTTGGACGACGCTCACGCGGCCATCGCACGCGAGGCCGAAGCGCGCGCGCATACGGTCAACGCGCATGCCAATGAGCAGGCGGCGCACGTTGCAACACAGGAGCGTCTGGCCTATCGCGAATCGGCGCGCGGATGGCTGCGCTATCCCTTTGCCATCGCGCGACGTCGTTTCGGGGAGCCGCGCTGATGCGCCACGTCGACGTCGTCATTCCGATTCACGGCAGTCTCGCGGCGTTGCGTCGCTGTGTGGACAGCGTGCAGGCCGCACGCTGCAACACGCCGTTCGAGTTGGTGCTGATCGATGATGCCTCGGCCAATCCGGAGATCGACGCCTACCTGCGCGATATCGATGTAGCGGGGCGTGCAACCGTCGTTCGCTATCCCACGCGCCAGGGCGTTGCCGCGGCGATCAACCGTGGCTTTGGCTTGCATCGCGATCGCGATGTCGTGGTGCTGCAGTCCGATGCCGAAGTCGCCAATGACTGGCTCGATCGAATGACGCAACACGCAGCGGCGCGCGGGGTTGGTGTCATCGGCACGTTTACCAACACGGCGGGAGTGGCGACCTATCCGCTTCCGCGCAGCGCCAACGCATTGCCTGCAGGCCACACGGTGGCCACTCTCGATGCGTTGTTTGCGCGTGCCAACGCGGGGACGTCGGCCGCGTTGCCGTCCGTCGACGGACCCTGTCTCTACTTTCGCCGTGACTGCCTCAATGCCGTCGGTGCGCTTGACGGTACGCCGCTTGGCAGCGATTACGGCATCGAAATCGATTTCTGTTTGCGTGCGGGCAGTGCCGGCTTTCGCCACTTGCTGGCGGCCGATGTGTTCGTCGGGCATGCCGGACACGGATCGTTTGGTGCGCGCGAGGCCGAAGGCCTGGCCGATCGCACTGAGCAGGCGCTGGCCAATCTCTACCCGCTGTACCTGACGCAAAAAAAGGACGTGCTCGAGCGCGATCCGGCGCGGCCATTTGCGCGTCGCGTCGATCTGCTGCGACTCGCGCAGTCGCGCAAGCGCATGCTGGTGTACATCTCGCACCCGTGGGGCGGGGGCATTCGGCGCTACATGCACGATGTGGCGCTGCTGGCTGCCGCGCGCTGCGACGTGCTGTATCTCGAGCCCGCGGTGGGCAACACGGTCAAGCTGTCGTGGCCTCAGGCCGGCGAGAGTTTTGCGCTGTTTTTCACGTTACCGGACGAATTGCCGTTGCTGGCCGACACTTTGCGCATGATCGGCGTCGATCGCTTGCACTACCACCATGTGCATATGCAGCCCCAGGCCATTCTGGACCTGCCTAAGGTAGCGGGCATTCCCTACGACTGCACGCTGCACGACTACTACGCCATCTGTCCGCAGTACCATCTGGTCACCGAAGACGGTCGTTATTGTGGCGAGCCGGGTCCTGCGGGTTGCGCGGCGTGCCTTGCGAAGCGTCCCGGGCAATGGGGCCTCGATATCGCTGCGTGGCGCTCGGCATTCGGACAACTGCTGCGTGACGCCGATCGCGTGATTGCGCCGTCGGAAGACGTCAGCACGCGCATTCGCTGCTATTTCCCCGATGTGGTAATCGATGTGTGGCCCCATCCGGAAGAGTCGCCGCCGCCCGCGTCGCGCGTGGTGCGCGTGGCGGTACTCGGCAATCTGTCACCGGAAAAAGGCCTGCATGTGGTGGCGGAATGTGCCCGCGACGCGCGCGGGCGCGGGTTGCCGCTGACGTTTCGCGTGTTGGGCTCCACGACCGAGCCGGTGCCGCAGGCACCGGAGGTTCCGCTTACCATCTACGGCCAGTATGTCGACAGCGAACTGGCACGACTCATCGCTGCCGAGCGACCCGACGTGCTGCTGTTTGCGGCGCAGGTGCCCGAGACCTATGCGTACACGATGTCGGTGGCCTTGCAGTCCGGACTGCCGATCGTCGCCTCCGCACTGGGTGCCTTTCCCGAACGCCTGCAAGGTGTGCCGCGGTCGACGATCGTGCCGTGGGACGCGCCCCCTGCGACGTGGAATGCGGCATTGATCGCGGCATCGGGTGTGACCGAGCGCAAAGGTCGTTCGATCGGTGACTCGATCGCGCGGAGTTCCACGTGATGAATCCGGCGCGGTATCTGACTCTTTATCTGGCCCCGTTGCCGGAGCGTGCGCGCACTCAACCGCTGCCCGCCACGTTGCCCGCGCTCGCCGCGCAAAATTTCTATCTCGACGAAGGCCAGCTCGAGATGCCGCCATTGTCGCTGCCGCAATTGTTCTCCGCCGGCGTGGAATGCGGGCATACCGCGGCGCGCGTCGAGTTGAAGCACCGGATCGGCACCGTGAATGCGCAACTCGAACATTTCCGCGCAGTTCGGGATCGTGCGCAAGGCGATCGGGAACAACTGGCCGCCGAAGTCGTGGCCACGCAACGCAAATTTCATTTCGCGCAGATCCAGATGTCGGAAATGCAGGCGCAGGTGTCGGAGGTTCAGGTGCGAGCGCTGCAGATGCAGCATCACGCCGATCACTTGGAGTCTTCCCTCGAATTCGCGCGCGATCGCATCGACGAAATCGAAAGCTCGACGTCATGGCGCATGTCGCGGCCCTTGCGCAACGCGGCGCATAGCGCCAAGGTCTCACTCGCCCGGTTTCGGGCATGGCGCGCGGGTGTTCGCCGTCTGCCTCAATTATCCGCGTCGGCGTGGTCGCTGCTGCGCTCCGAAGGCCCGGGTGCCGTCGCCCGTCGCGGCTGGGCCAAGGTCAATCGCGAAGCCGCGTTCAAACCATCTGCACCAGAGCAATTCAAACTCGAGGAGACGCTGACGCCGCTGACGTTTGCGCCCGTCGAGTCGCCACGTGTGTCGATTGTGATCCCGGTGTACGGCAAGGCGCTGCTCACGTTCACGTGTCTCAAGAGCATCCAGGCCAACACGGCTGCCGGGATTTTCGAGGTGATCGTGATCGACGACGCGTCGCCGGTGACTATCGCTGACGAACTTGCCAACGTCACCGGGGTGCGTTTCGAGCGCAACGGCACCAATCTTGGCTTCATCGGCACCTGCAATCGGGGTGCGGAGCTGGCGCGCGGCGAAATCGTTGTGTTCCTCAACAATGACACGATCGTGATGCCAGGCTGGCTTGACGCGATGCTGGCGGTCTTTCGCACTCATCCCGATGCGGGCCTGGTCGGGGCCAAGCTCGTGTATCCCGACGGGCGGCTGCAGGAGGCGGGCGGCATTGTCTGGCGCGACGGTTCGGCATGGAACTGGGGGCGCGATGACAATCCTGACAAGCCCGAGTACAACTACGTGCGCGAGGTCGACTACTGCTCGGGCGCGTGCCTCGCGATTCCCACGCTGCTTTTCCGCGCCCTCGGCGGATTCGACGCGCGCTACGCGCCGGCGTATTACGAGGACACCGATTTGGCCTTTGCAGTGCGCGCGGAAGGCCGCAAGGTTTTTTATCAGCCGGCGGCCACCGTCGTGCACTTCGAAGGCCAGACCTCAGGCACCGACGAGACAACCGGCGTCAAGCGACATCAGGTCGTCAATCGCGGCACGTTTGCAACCAAGTGGGCGACGACGTTGGCCAATCATCGTGCCAATGGCGTGCGACCGGAATTCGAGCGCGATCGCTGGGCGCAATTGCGCGTGCTGGTGATCGACGCGTGCATGTTGACGCCGGATCACGATGCCGGATCGATGCGGATGCTGGCCATCCTCGAGATCATGACGTCGCTCAACTGCAAGGTCACGTTTGTCGCGGACAACCTCGAGCATCGGCAACCGTATGTCGCGGAACTGCAGCAACAGGGCATCGAGGTCCTGTTCCATCCGTTTGTTCGTTCCATCGCCGAATTGCTGTCGAAGCGCGGCGAGGAGTTCGACATCGTGATCATGTCGCGGCACTACATCGCGGTGAAACATATCGATGCCGTGCGCACGTTCGCGCCCAATGCGCTGGTCGTGTTCGATACGGTCGATCTGCACTTTTTACGCAATGAACGGCAGGCCGAACTCGAAGGTAGTGCAATCGCGCGTGCTTCGGCGCGGTCGAAGCGCGACGAAGAGCTGACGCTGATCCGTCGGGCCGATGTCACGCTGGTCGTGTCGCCGTTCGAAAAGACGTTGCTGGCTGAGCTCGTGCCCGAGGCGCGCGTGCTGGTTCTGTCCACGATCCAGGAATTGTTCCCGCCCGGACGTGCCTTTGCCGAGCGCGAAGGACTTGTGTTCATCGGTGGTTTCCAGCATCCGCCCAATACCGATGCGGTGCTCTGGTATGCGCAGGATGTGTTGCCGCACGTGCGCCAGATGTTGCCGGGTGTCGCGACCTACATCATCGGCAGCAAGGTGCCTGCGAACATTCGCGCACTTGCCGCGGAAGATTTGTTGATCACCGGCTACGTACCTGATGTCACGTCGTACTTCAATGGATGTCGCGTATCGATTGCGCCACTTCGCTACGGCGCCGGCGTCAAGGGCAAGATCAATCTTGCGATGAGTTACGGCCTGCCGGTGGTCGCTACCACGCCTTCGGTCGAGGGCATGTTCTTGAAGCCTGAAGAAGATGTCCTCGTCGCTGACGAGGCGAAAGGATTTGCGGAAGCCATCGCCCGTCTGTATCACGACGAGACGCTGTGGCAGCGCCTGGCTGCCGGCGGCCGCGACAACATCCGCAA
>JBDTTY010000025.1:0-12433 GCA_040007975.1 Betaproteobacteria bacterium
GCGCGACAAGGTACAGTGACGGCATGATCGAACTTTCCTACAAGGTGCTGGGCTTCCTGCTGACGTTGGGCGTGCTCGTCATCATTCACGAACTCGGCCACTATCTTGTCGCGCGTTGGTGTGGCGTCAAGGTGCTGCGTTTCTCAGTCGGCTTCGGTCGCGTCATTGCCTCGCGGGCGTTCGGGCGCGATGGCACCGAGTGGGCATTGTCGGCGATTCCGCTGGGTGGCTACGTGAAGTTTGCCGACGAGCGGGAGGGCGAAGTCTCGCCGCAGGATGCGGCGCGGGCATTCAACCGCCAAAACGTATGGAAGCGGATCGTCATTGCGGCGGCCGGGCCGGCAGCCAATCTGTTGCTGGCGGTCGGGCTGTTTGCGGGCACGTTCATGTCCGGCATTCCCGGGCAACGCGCGCTGCTGGCCGAGCCCATACCCGGATCGGCGGCGGCCGCAGCCGGCATCCACGGCGGCGATCTCGTGGTTGAAGTCGACGGTGACGCCGTGCGCAGCTGGCAGGACCTGCGCTGGCGCATCACCAAGGCGCAAGGCCGTGACGTGATCAACATGGCGGTGCTGCCGGCGGGACCGCGGGCGGGCGATCCGCCACAAACGCGCGTGTTGCCGCTGGCCGCACTGACGACGTCCGATTGGGAGGGCAATTCGCTGGGCGCATTGGGGTTGCGCGCCGACTTCGGACCGCCCCTGATTGGCGAACTGGTCGCCGGCAAGCCGGGCGAGCGCGCCGGCCTGCGTCCTGACGATCGGATTGTCGCCATCAATGGTGAGCGCATTCGCTCGCCGTCGGATGTGGCCGCAATCACCAATGCCAACGCGGGTGTGCCGTTGGTCTTTACGGTCGAGCGCAAGGGCGGTGAGGACGACATCACCGTGGTGCCCGAGGCGGCCCTGCAGATGGGTAAGACGGTGGGCATGGCTGGCTTGCGGCTCAAGGTCGATCCGGCCATGGCCGACAAGCTGGCGATCACGCTGCGCTATGGCCCGGTCGAGGCGCTGGTCGAAGGTGCGCGCAAGACGTGGGAGTTGTCCGTTTTCACGCTGAAAATGCTTGGCCGCATCGTGACCGGTGAGGCATCACTGAAGAATATCAGCGGGCCGCTGACCATGGCCGACTTCGCCGGCCAATCGGCGCAGGCGGGTACACTTGTCTTCGTCGGCTATCTTGCGCTCATCAGCATCAGCCTCGGAGTTCTCAATTTGCTTCCCGTACCGCTGTTGGATGGCGGTCATTTGCTGTATTATTTTGTCGAAGTTCTCAAGGGAAGTCCCGTATCCGACCGCATCTTCGAGGTCGGGCAGCGCATCGGTATGGCGATGCTTGCCGTCCTGATGGCCCTCGCACTCTTCAATGACGTTTCCCGACTGTTCTAAAATGCAATCTCGGCGTACATCCGTGCGCCTCGCGCCCACTCACGTCTCCGACCAGCGGTCGGATGTTCGACGGCGTGTGTTGCCGGGCCTCATCGTGGCTCTTCTTGCCTTGTGCCAGGCGGCTGCCGCGTGGGCGTTCGATCCCTTTACGGTCAAGGACATCCGGGTCGAGGGCGTCCAACGCACCGAGGCCGGCACCATCTTTTCGTACCTGCCGATCAAGGTCGGCGAGCGCATCGATGACGAGAAGGCTGCGCAAGCAGTTAAGGCGTTGTATGCGACGGGCTTTTTCCGCGACGTCCGAATCGAAGCACAGGGTGACGTGCTCATTGTCACCGTGCAGGAGCGGCCCACGATCAGTTCGCTGACGTTTGTCGGCAACAAGGAATTCGACACTGAAACGGTCAAAAAGGCCCTGAAGGAAGTCGGTATTGCGGAAGGTCGCATCTTCGACCGGTCGGCACTCGAGCGTGCCGAGCAGGAACTGAAGCGGCAATACATCACGCGCGGCAAGTACGCGGCGCGCGTCGAAACCACGGTCACGCCGCAGGAGCGCAACCGCGTGGCGGTCAATTTCACGATCGTGGAAGGCGACACGGCCAACATCGCCCGCATCAACATTGTGGGCAACAAGACGTACTCGGAGAAATTGCTGCGCTCCGAAATTTCGCTGTCCACGCCCAATTGGCTGTCGTGGTACACGAAGGACGACCAATATTCGAAGCAGAAGCTGCAGGCCGACCTCGAGGCGCTGCGCAGCTTCTACCAGAACCGGGGCTACCTCGAATTCCAGATCGAATCCACGCAGGTGGCGATCTCGCCCGACAAGGATGAGGTGTACCTCACGATCAATGTCAACGAAGGCTCGCCATACACGATATCCGGCGTACAGATCGCGGGTGAGTTGGTGGTGGCCGAGTCGGAATTGCGCAAGCTCCTGGCGATCAAGCCGGGCGACACGTTCTCACGCGTGAAGATGCAGTCCTCCGTCAAGAACATGAGCGAGCGTCTGGGCATCGACGGCTACGCATTTGCCAACGTCAATGCGGTTCCGGATCTTGATCGCGTCAACAACAAGGTGGCGTTCACGTTCTATGTGGATGCCGGGCGCCGTGTGTACGTGCGCAAGATCAATATTGGTGGCAACCCGAAGACGCGGGACGAAGTGATCCGCCGCGAATTCCGACAGCTGGAAGGCGCCTGGTACGACGGAACGCGCATCGAGCGGTCCAAGGTACGGGTCCGCCGTCTCGGTTATTTCGAGGAAGGCAGCGTCAACGTCGAAACGCCACCAGTGCCGGGTACGACCGATCAGGTCGACATCGAAATGACGGTCGGCGAAAAGAACACGGGCAACCTGCTGGCAGGTGTGGGCTATTCGAGTGCCGAAGGCGTGGTGTTCAATGCGTCGGTATCGCAGCAGAACATTTTCGGCTCGGGCAATGCGTTGGCGTTGGCGCTCAACACCAGCACGGTTAATCGCACGATCACGCTCACCTACACCGAACCGTACTGGACGGTGGATGGCGTGTCACGCACGTTCGAGCTCTACAACAAGAACATCGATCCCACCGGGCTGGCGGTATCGCAGTATTCGTCGTCGACGATTGGTGGCGCAGTGGGCTACGGCGTCCCGGTGTCGGAAATCGATACGATCAACTACGGCTTCCGGATCGAGCATACGTCGCTCAATTTGTACGGCAACAGTCCGCCGGTTTATTACCAGTTCGTGCAGGATTTCGGCTATGTCACCAACAGCTACATCTTGTCCGCGGGCTGGTCGCGTGACACCCGAAACGACATCCTCTATCCTTCCTTCGGCCGCTTGCAGTCGGCGTTGATCGAAGTTGGCCTGCCGATTGGCGATCTTGCTTACTACAAGCTGCAATACATCAATCAGTCGTTCTGGCCGGTGTACGGGGATTTTGTGCTGATGCTGCGGGCCGATCTGGGTTACGGTGAAGGAATATCCGACAAGCCGTTCCCGTTCTTCAAGGCCTTCTATGGCGGTGGCGCGGGTTCGGTGCGGGGCTATCAGACCGGGTCACTCGGCCCCCGCGATATTTACGGCAATACGCTGGGCGGCAAGCGCAAGATTATCGGCAATGCCGAATTGTTCTACCCGATCCTGAAGGGTGAGCGGTCGGTGCGACTCAGCGTGTTCGCCGACGCCGGGCAGATTTACGTCAACGGGTTTCAGCCACAGTTCGAGAATTTCCGGTATTCAGCAGGGTTGGGGCTTGCATGGAATTCGCCGATTGGCCCGCTCAAGTTCAGTTACGCAATTCCGATCGACTCGATTCCCGAGGATAAAATACAGAAGTTCCAGTTTCAGGTCGGTACGGTGTTTTAGCCCGTGGACCGGAAAACGCAATGCAGGAGAACAACAACGTGAAACGTATTTCCAGTCTGATCGGCGCGGCGTTGCTGCTGTTTGCGGTGGGCGCGGCGCAGGCACAGGCGGCCGAATACAAGATCGGCTTCGTCAACACCGAACGGCTTTTCCGCGAAGCGGCGCCCGCCAAACGCGCGCAGCAGAAGCTCGAGAAGGAATTCGCGGCGCGTGACGCGGATGTGCAGCGGCTGGCCAAGCAAGTGCGCGATTTACAGGGGATGCTCGACAAGGACGGCACCACGATGGCCGAGTCCGACCGGCGCAACAAGGAGCGCGATCTCGCCAACCAGTCACGCGATCTGCAGCGGATGCAGCGCGAAGCGCGCGAGGACCTCAATCTGCGCCGCAACGAGGAGCTTGGTAGCGTGCAGGAGCGCGCCAACAAGGTGATCCAGCAGATCGCAGCCGACGAAAAATTCGACTTGATCCTGCAGGATCCGGTGGTCTATGCGAGTCCACGCATCGACATCACCGAAAAAGTCATCAAGGCGCTCGCCGACAAGTAGCCCCGTACCGCGCCGGGCCACCCCGGTGCGGTGGTCCACGGCGGCGGGTGCACAATGCCACCCATGCCGAATCCTGCATTCACGCTACGTGACCTGGCTGCCGCCGTCGGCGCTACCGTTGACGGTGACGCGTCGGTGGTGGTCCGGCGCATGGGCACTCTTGAACGCGCCGACCGCGATGCGATCGCGTTTCTGGCCGATGCGAGACACCGACCCCAGCTCGAAGCCACGCGCGCCGGCGCCGTCATCGTGACGCCCGAGCTTGCCGCCGCAACTGCGTTACCCAAGCTCGTGCACCGCAATCCCTATGTCACGTATGCGCGGGTCGCTGCGCTGTTGCATCCGGTCGTCCCGATTGCCCCCGGCATTGATGGCGCTGCTCGCGTTGATCCCACGGCGCGCATCGATGCGTCTGCCGCAGTGGCGCCCTTTGCCGTGATTGGCGCGCGCGCGGTTCTCGGTCCGGGCACGGTCGTCGGCGCCGGGACCTATATCGGTGACGATGTGGAGTTGAGTGCCGGTGTCCATGTGCATGCGCGTGCGGTGATTTACGCCGGCACCGTGCTCGGCGAACGCACGGTCGTGTTTTCCGGTGCCGTGATCGGCGCCGACGGCTTTGGCATGGCGGACGACAATGGCCGCTGGTTGAAGATCCCGCAAGTGGGGCGCGTGATCGTCGGCGCCGACTGCGAAATCGGCGCCAACACCACGATCGATCGCGGTGCGATCGACGATACGGTGATCGAGGATGGCGTCAAACTCGACAACCAGATTCAGGTCGCGCACAACTGCCGCATCGGTGCGCACACGGCGGTTGCCGGCTGTGTCGGCATTGCGGGCAGCGTCGACATCGGAAGGCATTGCCGCATTGGTGGTGCCGCGATGATCGCCGGTCACTTATCCATTGTGGACGGCACCACGATATCGGCGGGTACGCTGGTGTCGAAATCGATCGTCACGCCTGGGGCCTATACCGGTACCTTTCCCGCGTTGCCACATCGGGAATGGCGGCACGTCGCATCCGAGCTGCGTCGCATTCGCGAATTAACGGCACGGGTGGCGGCGCTGGAGCGGCAGCTTCGCGAGCACGGTAGTCAATCGGGAGACTCGTCATGACACTGTCGCTTGCGGCATTGGAAGCACTGGTGCGTTCATTGCCGCATCGCTATCCGTCGCTGCTGATCGATCGTATCGACGCGGTGACGCCGGGCAAGGAAGCGCGCGGCATGAAATGCGTCACGATGAACGAACCGTGCTTTCAGGGCCATTTCCCCGACTATCCGGTATTGCCGGGAGTGCTGGTGCTGGAGGCGTTGGTGCAATTGTCGATTCTGCTGGCCCATTCGACCGACGTCGATCTGCCCACCGACGTGCAGGGTGTCGACGGTGCGCGATTCAAGCGGCAGGTCGTGCCCGGCGATTTGCTACGCCTTGAAACGCGTGCCACGGCACCGACGATCTACATGGTGCAGGCATGGGTCGGCGATGAACTCGCGGCGGAAGCCAAAATAACGCTGGGCACGCCCGGTGCCGGTAGCATCAAATCCTGAGTACCCCGATGCCACTGATCCATCCCACAGCGGTCATCGATCCGTCGGCCGACATTGCCGCCGACGTTGCCATCGGTCCGTATTCGATCGTCGGCGCCGATGTACGCATCGGCGCCGGATCCGTCCTCGGACCGCATGTCGTCATCGCGGCACGCACCCGCATGGGCCAACGCAATCGGGTGTTTCAGTTTGCCTCATTGGGTGAAATTGCCCAGGATCGCAAATATGGGGGCGAGCCGACCACCACGACCATCGGTGACGACAACACGTTTCGCGAGTTCACCACCGTGCACGCGGGGACTGTGCAGGATCGCGGCGACACGGCCATCGGCAGCCACAACCTGTTTCTCGCCTACACGCACGTTGCGCACGATTGCGTGGTGGGCGACTGTGTGACATTTTCCAACAACGCGCAGATTGCCGGGCATGTGGTGATTAACGATTGGGCGGTATTGGGCGCGTTTGCCGGCGTGCATCAATTCTGTCGCGTGGGTGCGCATTCGATGCTGGCTGCGTACGCGGTCGTGTTGCAGGATGTGCCGCCATTCGTGACGGTGCAGGGGTACCCGGCGAAGCCGCATGGAACCAACAACGAAGGCTTGCGCCGCCGCGGCTATTCCGCCGACGACATTCTCGCGGTGCGCCGCGCATACAAAGTGCTGTATCGCGAAGGACTGACGCTGGATGAGGCGCGCGAGCGCCTCGCCACGTCGGCGGCGGCAGCATCCGTGCTCGCGCCGCTGGTTGCGTTTCTTGGTGCCGGTACACGCGGCATTGTGCGCTAGATGTCCGTCGTGACGGGGACCGCACCCGCGACCATCACCGTTGGTATCGTGGCCGGCGAAGCGTCGGGCGACGCACTGGCGGCCAGTCTCATACGCGCCGTACGTGAGCGCCATCCCCACGTGCGCTTTGTCGGCATCGCGGGACCGCAGATGGAAGCCGCAGGATGCGACGCATGGTTTCCGCTCGAGCGCCTCTCGGTCCGCGGCTTCGTCGAAGTGATCGCGCACCTGCCGGGGCTGCTGCGCATTCGTCGCGAGCTTCGTTCGCGCCTGCTGGCAGCCAAGGTTTCACTGTTCATCGGCGTCGACGCACCGGACTTCAATCTCGGACTTGAGGCAAAGCTGAAACGCGCGGGGGTACGCACGATTCATTTCGTCAGTCCCTCGGTGTGGGCGTGGCGGCGCGAGCGGCTGGCCACGATCGGCCACAGCGTCGATCGCATGCTGGCGTTGTTTCCGTTCGAGCCGCCGCTTTATGCCGAGGCCGGCATTCCGGTCACCTTTGTCGGCCATCCGATGGCAGCAACGGCAGCGACCCATGGCACGCGTCGTGAAACGCGCGAGCTCTTGAAGATCAAGAGTGCGACGCCGGTCTTCGCGTTGCTGCCGGGCAGCCGTCTGTCCGAACTTGCAATGCACGCGGAGCTGGTGCTGGGTACGGCAGCACGCATTCTCGAAGCGCGCGAAGATGCCCGCTTTCTCGTTCCGTTTGCCACGCGTGCGACGCGCGACACCTTCGAAACCCTGATGCACACCTCGGGACACGAGAGGCTGCCGATCACGCTGCTGTACGGGCACGCCGAGGACGCGCTGCGTGCCGCCGACGTGGGTATCGTGGCATCCGGAACGGCCACGCTCGAAGCCGCACTCGCGCGTTGCCCGCATATCATCTTCTATCGCGTCTCGCGCTTGACGTACCGCATGGTGCGACGACGCCTGCTGTTGCCGTACGTGGGGTTGCCCAACGTACTGGCGGGACGATTCGTCGTGCCCGAGTTCTTGCAGGAGAACGCGACACCGCGCAATCTCGCGCAGGCGGCGCTCAATCTCTTCGACGACACGGTGACGCGGCGACGGCAAGAGGCGCTCTTTGCCGGATTTGCGGCAGAACTCAACGCCGATACCGGCGCGTTGGCCGCCGACGCGGTCGTAGCCGAATTGGCGCACGCAGGCGTCACGTGCTGATTGCCGGTGTTGACGAGGCAGGCCGCGGACCGCTGGCGGGCCCGGTATATGCGGCCGCGGTGATACTCGATCCAACGCGTCACATCGCCGGACTGCGCGACTCGAAGGCGTTGTCGGCCCGCCGACGCGAGAGCCTTGCAATCGTCATTCGTCGTGACTCGCTGGCGTGGGCTATCGCGAGTGCCGATGTCGACGAAATCGACACGCTGAACATCCTGCAGGCCACGATGTTGGCAATGCGGCGCGCGGTAGAGGCGCTGGCCGTCGCACCAGGTGAAGTTCTGGTTGACGGTACGCACTGCCCGCGCATTGCGTGTGCGGTACGTGCCATCGTGAAGGGTGACCGTGACGTCGCCGAAATATCGGCGGCGTCGATTCTGGCCAAGACGGCGCGCGATGCACTGTTGTGCGAACTCGACGTGCTGTATCCGCACTACGGGTTTGCCCATCACAAGGGGTACGGCACGGCCAAACATCTTGCCGCGCTGGCACGGCACGGACCGTGTCCGCTGCATCGGCGCAGTTTCGCCCCGGTGGCGCAGGTAGTGTTGCGCTTCTAGCGCTCGCGCGCCGCCGCCATCCGTTGGCGGCCAGTTCCGACCACTACGCGTTGCTGCCGATCTCGGCCCAGTACTCGTGGTGGTCAGTGTTGACGCGCGAGACGCGATATTCGACGTTGACCTCGTTGTAGGTGCGTGCGAGGCGACGGATCTGCAGCAGCGGTGCGCCTTCGGCGACATCCAGCAAGGCGGCGAATTCTGCATCGGCAAGCGTTGCCCGTAGGCGCTCGCTGGTGCTGACCACGGAGATGCCGAACGCTTCCTGGTAAAGGTTGTAGATGGTCGACGGTCGATCGCGGAATTGCGCCTGCGTGAGCCCGGGAAAGCGCGCGGCGGGCACGGTGATGTCATCGATCATCACTGGCTGTCCGTCGAGACGCAGCCGGTTGCGTGCGCGAAAGATCGAATCACCAACGGCAATGCCAAAGTGCTGCGCCATCGCCGGATCAGCCTTGCCGCGCACGAAGCGCACGAACTCGACGTCAGGATAGGATTTTTCACCCGCCTGCGGCACGATGTGGAAAAAATAGAACAGCAGGCGATCGCGCGTGTGACTTGCCACGAATGTGCCGCGTCCTTGCTGCCGAATCAGGATATTTTCCGCGACCAATTCGTCGATGGCTTTGCGCACCGTGCCGATGCTGATGCCGTAACGCGACGACAGACGTCGCTCGGCCGGAATCGCTTCACCCGGCTTCCATTCGCCGGACGTCAACGCTTCCATCAATCCGCGCTTGATCTCCTTGTACAGCGGAGCGGAGAGGGGAATGCCTGGCGTGGTTGCGTCGGTCATGGAATGGGCGGCGCCCGGTGAGGCGAACCGCTGGACGGAAGTGTAAGCGTTGTCGGTCGAGTGATGCAAATGATATAGATGATCTAGTTGACTTCCGCCCGGCGACCGATTAGCATTTTCATTGAGCGACCCGCGGCAGCGTCCCGGGTGGAAGTCGGCGCCGTCGCGTCGGCGATGCTTAAGGCCGCACCAGTGGCCACCTTACTGCGGAGTTTTCCCATGATTCATTGCGTTCTCCACGATCCCGCCGATTCGGTGGCGGTGGTTGTCGTCGAAGGTGTCGCCGCTGGCGCCACGTTGACCGGCCTTATCCTCGACGAGGACAAGACCATTTCGTTGCCCTGCGTACAGGACATTCCACTGGGCCACAAGGTGGCCCTGAAAGACATGGCGGTTGGCGATACGGTCATCAAATACGGCATCGACATCGGCAAGGTGGTCGCACCGATCAAAAAAGGGCAGCACGCCCACGTTCACAACATCAAGACCAAGCGCTGGTAAGCCACGGCACGACATCGAGATCATTATGCAAACCAAATTCTGGGGTTATCGCCGCGCGAACGGCCGGGTCGGCGTCCGCAATCACGTCATCATCCTGCCGGTGGACGACCTGTCCAATGCCGCCTGTGAGGCGGTTGCCAACAACATCAAGGGGACGCTCGCGATCCCGCATCCTTACGGACGCCTGCAGTTCGGTGCGGACCTTGATCTGCATTTCAGCACGCTGATCGGCACGGGATCCAATCCCAACGTCGCCGCCGTGGTCGTGATCGGCATCGAGGAGCAGTGGACCAAGCGAGTCGTCGACGCGATTGCGGTCACCGGCAAGCCGGTCATCGGCTTCGGCATCGAATTGCATGGTGACCACGACACGATCATGCGCGCGTCCAAGGTGGCCAAGACATTTCTGCAGGACGCCAGCGAATTGCATCGCGTCGAGTGCAGCATCGACGAATTGTGGGTGTCCACCAAGTGCGGTGAGTCGGACACCACGTCGGGCTGCGGAGCCAATCCCACGGTTGGCGATGCGTTCGACAAGCTCTACGCGGCGGGCTCGACGCTGGTGTTCGGCGAAACCACCGAGTTGACGGGTGGTGAGCAAATTGTCGCCGCGCGTTGCCGCGACGACAAGGTGCGCGCCGACTTCATGCGCATGTTCGATCGCTATCAGGAGGTGATCAACCGTCACAAGACCAGCGACCTGTCAGACTCGCAGCCCACCAAAGGCAACATCGCGGGCGGCCTGACCACCATCGAGGAAAAAGCGCTGGGTAATATCCAGAAAATCGGCAAGACCTGCATGGTCGATGGCGTGCTGGACAAGGCCGAGATTCCGGCGCATCCAGGGCTGTGGTTCATGGACTCGTCATCAGCTGCAGCAGAAATGGTGACCTTGTGTGCCGCCTCCGGCTACGTCGTTCATTTTTTCCCGACCGGGCAAGGCAACGTGATCGGCAATCCGATCCTGCCGGTGATCAAGATCTGCGCCAATCCACGTACGGTCAGAACGATGAGCGAACACGTCGATGTCGACACCTCCGGGCTGTTGCAGCGGCAGATTACGATGAGCGATGCGGGTGACATGTTGCTCGACATGATGTTTCGAACCGCTAATGGTCGTCTGACGGCGGCCGAGGCTTTGGGTCACCGCGAATTCGTGCTTACACGCCTGTACGAGAGTGCTTGAGTTTGCTACGCCGACGTTGAAGAACCGTGGCTGCTAACCCGCCAAACTGATAGTGGCAGCGCCCCGCGAGGAGCCGCAAGCGCTGGACATGCGTTTGCCGCAAGGTTTCGCAATAGGGTGAGACAGAGGCGCGCAATGTTTGCGCCGCGTCGCAGGCACTGACAGCAGTCGACGTTGCGCGACGCTCTGTTGCGTTCGTAATGTCGTGCCGCAAATTCATTGTTCGCGTTTGGTCGGTAGGACGTCCGGCGCGAGATTTCGAGAGTAATCGATGGCGATCAGTTACCTCAAGCAAGCGACCAAGACGGCGGAAACGGAAACCGCACATGCGCGGGATGTCGTCGGCCGGATGTTGGCCGAAATCGAACGCGACGGCGAAACGGCTGTTCGGCGTTTTGCGCAAGATCTCGATCACTGGACGGGCGATATCGTCGTGACGCCGGCCGCAATCGAACGTTGCGCCGGCGCCATTCCGGCGAGCATCAAAGCGGACATCGATTTTGCGGTGGCCCAGGTCCGGCGATTTGCGGAAGCGCAGCGTGCCTCGATGCAGGAGTTTTCGGTCGAGCTGCACCCCGGACTCTTTGCGGGTCAACGGCTGATCCCGGTCAATGTTGCCGGTTGCTACGTGCCCACCGGCCGATACGCGCACATTGCGTCGGCGTATATGGGCGTTGCCACGGCCAAGGCCGCGGGTGTGCGGACGATCATTGCCTGCTCGACCCCCTTTCAGAATCAGGGCATTCATCCGCAGGTGCTCTATGCGATGCATGCGGCCGGTGCGGACGTCATGCTGACGTTGGGTGGTGTGCAGGCCATCGCCGCGATGGCGTATGGACTTTTCACGGGCAAGCCTGCCGACATCATCGTCGGGCCGGGCAACAAATTCGTGGCGGAAGCCAAGCGGATGTTGTTCGGCAAAGTCGGTATCGATGTCTTCGCCGGGCCTTCCGAAGTGTGCGTGATTGCCGACGACAGCGCCGATGCGGCAATCGTGGCCTCGGACATTGTCGGGCAGGCCGAGCATGGTCACGAGTCACCGGCGTGGCTCATCACGACGTCGCGGACGCTGGGCGATGAAGTTGCGCGTCTCGTACCCTTGCTGATCGCGACATTGCCTGACACGGCGCGCGACGCTGCCGGGGCGGCGTGGCGCGACTATGGCGAAGTCATCTTGTGCGATTCGCGCGAGGAGGCTGCGCGAATATCGGACCGGCACGCGCCCGAGCACCTCGAAGTGCATGCGCGTGATCTCGACTGGTGGCTCGCCAACCTCACCTGCTACGGTTCGCTGTTTCTGGGCGAGGAAACGACCGTTGCTTTCGGCGACAAGGTATCCGGCCCCAATCACATCCTGCCCACCAAGGGCGCCGCTCGCTATTCCGGTGGATTGTCCGTGCACAAGTTCATCAAGACGGTGACATGGCAGCGCATGACGCGGGAAGCCAATCGCGACGTGGCGCAGGTCACTGCACGCATCTCGCGCCTCGAAGGCATGGAGGCGCACGCGCGGACCGCAGATGAGCGGCTTCACAAATATTTTCCAGCCGAGACGTTTGCGCTCGACCACAACGCTTGATCATG
>JBDTTY010000026.1:0-12407 GCA_040007975.1 Betaproteobacteria bacterium
GCACGTAAGTGGGATCGAGTTCAATCGCCTTGCGATATTCGGCAATCGCCCGCTGTGCGTCACCCCGCATCGCATAGAGCTGAGCGAGGCGGCTGCGCCCTTCGGGTCGATCCGCGTTGTAGGTTTGCGCCGCGATGAGTTCCGCAAGAGCGCGGTCGAAACGCGCACGATCCGCAGGCGCCAAGCCGGCTTCGGATGGACCGGCCAAGCCAAACGCCGCTTCGACACGCACGGCGCGTACCGGATCGCCCAACATGCGCGGCAGATAACGCTGCCGCGTGGCAACGTCCATCGATGCCAGCACGTCGACCGCTGCCAGCCGCACTGTCGCGTCGGTATCGTTCAGCGCGCGCGTGATTGCGGGCAGCGTCGTCGGCGTCATCCACGACCCGAGGCGGCTGATGGCGCTGGCGCGCACTATCGCGGGTTGGGCGTTGTCGTCGATCAATGCCAACAGCGCGCCACGTGCGCCCGGTGCTCCGTCCGACCCGGCACGCATCGCCTCGGCAAACTGCTGATACCCCACGGGGACCTTGCCGGTCCATTGCCGGATGGCATCCGCCGACCATTGCGCCGATTGCTTCGTGTGGCAGTTGTTGCACGCATTGGGCATTCCGAGCTTCACTGACAGGTCGGGGCGCGGAACGCGCATCGAATGATCGTGGCGCGGATCGACCACCATATAAGTCGTCGTGGGCATGTGACATGACGCACATGCAGCCCCGGGTGTACCGGGCGCGTGATGCGTATGTTGCTCACCATCAAATTTTGCCGGTTGATGACATTGTGCACACACCGCATTGCCAGGCGCCTTCAATTTCAGCGAATGGGGATCATGGCAATCGGAGCAAGTGACACCTTGTGCATGCATCTTGCTTTGCACGAACGATCCCCAGTTGTAGACCTCGTCGCGCATCTGCCCGTCGTGCCAGTACAGATTGTCATCGAGCAGCGCCAGCCGATGCGTATCGAGGGGTGACTTGCCATGAACGTAGTCGTCGGAGATGCGCGCGGCGCGACCGTGACACCGCGTGCACATGTCGATCTCGCGTGCCACCGCGTGGGGCACACTGCGGCGGGCGTTGCCGGTCTCCGGCACCGGCGTCCACGTGACACCCTGGCGCTCATTCAATGCCAGCATCAAGCCTTTGGTCGCATCGAGGGCGCGCCAATCCCCTTGCTTGCGCGCCCATGTGACGTGGTTCGACGCGGGGCCGTGGCAGGCCTCGCAGCCGACGTTGATCTCGGACCATGTCGTGTTGTACGCACCCGTCGCGGCGTCGAAATTCTTGCGCAGATTGGTCGAATGACATTCCGCGCACGTGAAGTTCCAGTTTTGTGCGCCCGCGGTCCAATGCAACCAGTTGCCGGCCTTGATGTTCTGGCCGGGATATAGATGAAACCAACGCTGGCCACCCGCCGCCTTGGGGCGCGAATCCCAGGCTATCGACAGTGCCTGCTTGCGTCCACCGGGAAAATCGATCAGATATTGCTGCAGCGGATGCACGCCGAACGCATATTTGATTTCGAAGTCCGCCAATTGGCCGTCCGCGCCATCCGTGTTGACATAGAACTTGCCGTCCCGTTTGAAGAATGTGGACGTGATCCCGGCGTATACGAACTTGGCGTTGGCAAAGTTGCCAAGCACGGATTGGTCCGTGGCCTCCTGCATCGCAAGGTCGTGGTCGGAACCGCGCCACGCGTCGTGCTGCTTCACGTGGCATTCCGTGCACGTGGCGCGGCCGGCATAGTTTGCGACAGGCAATTGCGACGCATCGAAGTCAGTGGCCAGGATCACCGTCGGTGCTGGTGACCGCCAATTCTTCCACTGCGATGCGACAAGCGCCGCCATACCGACCAATAGCGCAATCAACAGGCCCCTTGCGAAACCGTGGCGCGACCGCACAGCGGCCACCGTCTTGGTCGCGGAATCCATGCCGCGGCCAGCGACTGTCCTTGCGTCGGCCTTCTGACGCCCCGCAACAGCCTTGCCTTTGTTCTTCGCCATTCGGTCGATTCAGTTCACTGCGACCGCAATGATTCTGCAAGACTGATCAGATTTTGCGGCACCACAGTGATCACGCCCCGTCGCGGGGTATCGATGTCCGCGACCAGCATGAACGCAATGGACACCACGAGCGGAAGCACCACCAGAAGCTTGAATCCGCCGCGCGTGCTTCGAGAGCCATACCCCATCAGAAAATTGCAACAGATGGCCATCACGATCATCAGAATCCACGCGGCGATCGGTATTCGATTCCACCATGCGGCCTGCGTGTAGCCCTGCGAATTCAGGACCTCATTGATCGACGTCACCGCCAGAGCCGTAATAGGCGACGGCTGCGCCATCGCCGGACCTTGTACTGCCGCCCACAACTGTCGCTGCAACTGTGCGGCGCGCGCGTTGATCAACACTACGTCGTTTAAATCCTGAACCGTGTAAAAAAGGATGCGCTGGTCCAGGTAGGCACGCAGCAAGGGGCGCACCTTGGCGCCATCGGCGGGCGGCAGCAGGTCAGCGCGAACGAAAGCGGTACCGACGGCGTTGGCTTCTCCTTCCTCGAGGTTCTTGCGTTGATCATACCGGCTGATCGCCATTGAGAACGTGAATCCGATGATCAGGCCGAGCAGCGTCAGTGTGGCCGCGAGGACCACATCGAAATCAGCACGTATCCCCTCCTCCAGAACGGCCTTTGGTCCGCGCACTCGGGCACCGAGCAGCGCGGTGATCAAAAATACGCCGAACGAAACAGCGAACAGCACCGGCGGGTGAAGTCTAATGAATTCCATCGAGAACATTGCATGTGCCGATCAGGTCGTGGGTCTGAAAATGGTTTTGGTGGCTACCACCAGGCCCAATGTCCGGGCCGAATTCATGTGCTCCGCGGACCCGCCGCCCGGCGCAAACGGAATGATGTATTGCACTGGCTGGTCGGGAAACGCGGCCGCGGCCGTCGCAGCGAGTGCCACCGCGAGCACTCCAAACACAGCACAGAAAGTTTTGGTCGTCGTCATTATGCGTCCTCCAACGTCGGGGCGGTTTGCAAGTCGAATTCGCTGCGCATGTTAGACCGATGTCGCGGGACTGCCAACGCCTCGTGGCTTGGGTACCAGCGCAATCCGTGCTTCCAGCGCCGCTTCGATGGCGACGCGTGAATACAAGAGTGGCCAATAGGTGCCGGTTTGCCACGGCGCCACGTGATCGCGATAGTGTTTGCTGGCAGAGTCGCCGGACTGGCCTGGGTGACTGACGATCCGCGAATTGTCCCAGGCACCTACGTCGAGAATCATGCGCAACGCCGGTCCCAGATATTGTTCGAAGTTGTCGCTGCGATAGCTTGCCATGTTCACCGTGTCGGGACTGCCGCCTTTCGGCAGTGGTCCGATGTCGATCGCACCCTGCAGTGCGGCAGGCATCGCACCAGACAAAGGATGCAGTGCGCGATGCTGCTGCAATGCACCCCACCGCCATCCCGACGGGTCGGCACCAAGGCGCTCGCTCAAATCGTTCCACGCGGCGGCAAGCGTGCTCACAACCATCGGGTCCGAAGTACCCGGCTGCAGGCGCGCGACGAGCGTATCAAATATCACCCGGCGATCCGGCATTGGCACCGCTGACGCACGGTCGTCAAGCAAGGTGGCACTCACGGCGGCAGCGAGATGTCGAACCCACCACCATTCGTGCAGTGCCGCGCCCGCCGAATCGGCATCCATCCTGCCGTCCCACCTGCCGAACAATGCGCGCGCCGATTCGGCGGCCCCGATAAACGGGCCTGCGTTGCGCATGCATTGCACGATCGCGCACGCGGACGCGCTGACGACGTCGTTCTGCAACGCGGCGCAGTCATCCAGAGAAACCTTCGCCAATCCGCTCAGCACCTCGGCGATCCGTCGTTGGCGCGCATCAGGTGGCCATTCGAAGCCCGGCTTGCGCTCTGCCACGGGATAATCCGGCGGCAGATTGAACTCGTTGGCGGTTGCAATAAATTGCACGGCCGGATCACGCATAGACGGCAGTTCGTCGCTGCGCAGAAATCCATCCCACTCGTAGCGGCCGTCGCCCGGCACCGGCAACAACCCATCCCAGTTCGGGCGGCGCGGCACGCGTGCCGCTGCCACCCAACCGATTGTTCCGGTCGTATCCGCATAGACCAGGTTTTCACCGGGCGTGCCCCACGTCGCAGCCGCGGCTCGAAACGCGTCGAAATCTTTGGCCCGCATTGCGGCGAGACTCATGCAATAGGGGGCCGTACCCGGTTCAAGCCACACGGTACGCACGGCAAACGCGCGCCGCGGCTTTCCTGGTCGCGCTGCCGCTTCGAAGAACACGATGGGACCGTGCCGCGTGAACATCAGCGCCGCCGGTTGCGATCCACGACCACGCACCGGTATGCTTTCGATGACAACCCGAAATTTTTCCCAACCGTCACCGTAGCGATAACGCGTCGGATCATCAGGGTGCAATTCGTAAACGTACAGATCTTCCTGATCCGCAAAAAAGATCGTGAAACCGAAGGCGGCAGTGCCGTTGTGGCCAAAGGAAATACCCGGCAATGCCGGTTCGCCGGCACCTATGACATCCAGTTGCGGCGCATGCAGGTGCGCCACGTAACGCAACGCCGGCGTGGAAAACGCACGATGGGGATCGCTGGCCAGAATGGGGCGGCCGGTGGCGGACTTTGCCGGCGCGACAACCCAGTTGTTGCTGCCGCCAGTGGCGTCGAGCGGCAGGTCGGACGATGGCACAAACGTCGTGGCTGCATCCTCGCTCGCCAGCGACGCGGTCGTGACCAGTACCGGCTGTGTTGCAAAATTGTATGCGCGCAGCACGCCACGTGGCAGGTCGACATCAAGGCCGTCGGGGATCGTTGTTGGCCACGCCGGCGTCAATTGCTGACGAATGGCGTCGGCAGCGAGCCCGGCCTTGGCAATCACGCCGGCGCGCGCTGCTTCGCCGCCGACATTGCGCACTTTGGCGTGGGAGCGAATGCGCACGACGTCATCGGCCCGCCAACGCGATGGGCGATAGCCGAATTCGCGGAACTCCCACGGCATTTCGCTGTGGTGCGCATCGACGTGAGCGATCCATGCATTGATACCCGCCACAAATCGTTCGCAGATGCGTTGCGCTCCACCTGCGCCTGCGGCATCGTAGGCCGCCCATTCGGCAGCCATGTCGCCGCGATAGAGGAAAAGTCGCGTCGCCGTGTCCTGCTCGACGTAGGCAGGACCGAAGACATCGGCAAGGAGACCCAGTCCGCGCCGCCGCCACAGATCCATCTGGAAAAGTCGGTCGCGCGCCGCAGTGAAGCCTTGGGCGAAGAACGCATCGTCTTCGCTCGCCGCAAAAATATGCGACACGCCGAAACGGTCGACAAGAATTTCCGCTGGCGCGAGGAGTCCTGCCAGTTCGTGGATAACGGTGTCGTGCATCGTGCGGAGAAGTTTACCTACGTTCGACGTTGGATGATGCAATGGGCGAGTTGTGGCGTTGCAGGCGAGGTTTCAGCCTCGCGAATACGTACGCATGCTATGCGGATGGGGGGGTGTTAGATGCGACATACGAGGCTGAAGCCTCGTCTACAGCCTCGTCTACAGCGTCGCCTACAGTCGCGCCTACGACTTGACCATCGACACCAATTTGCTCACGTCCAGCGTGCGTGCCTGCTCGGTGATCTGCCCCGTGTACTGACCCTGCAACGCCTTGGCATCACTCAGCATCGCCGTGAACGTCTGCTGCAAGCCGGCGGCATCGATCTTGCGGCCACCCGCGTAATAACGTTTGGCGACTTGCCCCAGGGCGTAGGTCGTCGCAAACGAAAATGCTGCACCGGTACTCACACTGCCCACGCCACCCAGCAGGCCACCACCAATCTTGCCCAGCAACCCGCCCAACAGCTTGCGGCCGAACTGTTCGACGTATTGCCCAGTGAGGCCCACTCCCAATGTGGCCAGCAGATCGGTAATGGAGCCACGATCGAGCTCGAAGCCGTGTGCCTTGCCGATTTTGTAGACCATCTTCATTTGCAGCGGAATGATGGCCATCGACGCAAGCGATTGCGGCAGCAACTCGAGCGCGCCATTCAGGATCGACGCATTGAGGATCATCTTGTCCAATTCCGCGGCATTGGTCGGCACCGCGGCGACTACGGTGCCACTCAAAGGCGCACCAGCCATGGCATCCCCCTGCTGTGTCAGCGTTTGCGCGGCGTGCGCGTCGAGCCCCAACAGGTGTGCAAGACCGTTGAGAAATTCGCGCTCCCTGGTCGACGTCACGCCGTCGGCGTTGCACACACCGACCGCCATTTCATATGCAAACTGCTTTTGCTCCGGCGTCGTCAAGGCGGCCGCGACCACCGGCAGATCCGGCTTGGTTAACAAAACCTGTTGATAAATGGCGGTCACGTCGATGGCGCCACCCGCGGAAAGCAAGTCGGCGATACGTTTGACCTCCGCACGTTCACAATCGTCATTGCCACCATCGGCAAAGGCGGCCATCAGGCATATGGTGAGTACGGCACGTTGCTGTTCATTGTTCATGCGAATCAGACCCCTTTTGGATCAGGATGAATGTTGTCCACCCAATGGATCTCCTCAGCATTGGGTTCGACATTGGGCAGATCGAGATTGACGACCACCGGCACCTGCCCGCTGCGACACAGCACACAGGACAGCGGTTCCTCGTCGCTGGCATTGATTTCCTGATGGGGCACGAATGGCGGAATGTAAATGAAGTCCCCAGGACCCGCTTCCGCCGTGTATTCGAGTCGATCGCCCCACTTCATGCGGGCGCGTCCGCTGACCACATAGATCACGCTTTCGACCGCACCGTGATGATGCGCACCGGTCTTGGCCTTGGGATGGATCACCACGGTACCGGCCCATAGTTTTTCCGCACCTGCCGTGGCATGCGTGATCGCGGCGGCGCGATTCATTCCCGGCGTCTGCGGCGTGTTGGTGTCAAGCTCACCTGCATGGACTACGCGCACACCATGCAGCCGCCATTTCGTGGTTTCGCTCATCATGGCCTCCTGCTATTCGACGCAATCGCGGTCGATCACATTGCGCACCGCAACGGCAAACTCCTCAAGCGTACACGGGAATCCCGGTGTGGTCGCGGCACCGCATCCTGGCAGTCGCAACGGCGTCTTGAACGGCGGTGCGTCAAGACTGAGCAGTGTGACATTGCGCATCTGCTCCATCGACTGCGCGACGTAGGACGTATACACGCGCAGCTTCTTGTCCGCCCCTTCTCGCACTTCGAACATCAGCGCGCCCGCCGGCGGCGTCTGGTTGCGTTGATAGCCCGGTTGGAGCCACGTCGTGTCGAGCATCCCCGCCAGATTGACGATGTTGGTGTCGTGCCCGACATAGGCGACAAAGCGCGCATCCCGAACGGCGGGTTCCGGCGGCCCGAAGCCCAGCGAACGTGCGCTGGTGACGGCGGCCGCAATCTTGGTCAGCAGCGATGAACCCATCTTGCGCGCGAGGTAGGGCGTGCGTTCGGTCAGATCAAAGTACTCGGTATGCAGTCGAAACATCTGCGTCATCTGCGGCGGCGTCGCGCGGCCCCAACCCACCTCCGGCAACGGCTTGCCATCGGCGTATTCGAGCAAAATCAATTCGGCAGACGTGGACGCGATCGCAAGACCGCCCAGCATGCCGAGGTGCGAGCCATCGGCGGCGGGCAACAACGCGGTGGGCAAATCGGGCAGTGTGCAAGTTTCACCCTTGCCGAAGGCGGTACACAGCGCGGGCTTGCAGCAGCCGAGCGCACTCTGCAGCATCGCAAAGGGGGCCTTGAGGTCACGCGTGAGGCCATTGATGTTGCCGCCCGCGCGTTCCAGCACGCGCGTCTGCGCCACCATCGGGTCGAGCTTGCACACCCCTGCCTGCAGCGGATGAAACAGCGCATCCAGCTTGACATCGCCACGCGAGCGCACCGTGATCCCACAATCCCGCGCCATGCCATTAATCAACGACTGCGCGGTGACGCGTGTTCGCTGCATGACGTCGGCGTAGATGTAAACGCTGCCACCGGCGGGGCAACCTTCGGCAGGCATGGCACCCTGAGCGTTGAGATACTGACGGTAGTAACGGCCCATCTGCGTGGCGAGTTCTGCGCCGCGCGGCGTGAGGTCTCCCTCCGGCACGCCCCATGCCGGCCATGAGTCGCGCGACCAATTGGCCATCTCCGCCGCGCTGTGCAGGGAGCTGCGCACGCCGTGGCGGCTCAGGATCACGACCTTCTGCAACGCCTCGTCGCTTTGCGCAACGGCTACCCCGGACGGAACCGCGCCGGCGAGCACGAACAAGAGAAGAGGCAACAGAGGCATCGAAAATTCCCCGGGGAAGGCAACGTGCAAGCCTAACATCGCACGGCGCGCAAGTGCGGCGTTCAGGGCGTCACGTTCTTGAGCGCAATCGACCAGACGAAATCGGTTTTCAGCAGCGGCGCGAAGTACGCGTCATTGGGCGACCGGTAACCATCGTTGGCAACATGCCCAAAGTCGGCGGAAGCGGGAGCCTTGCTGTCGAACGCTGGAAATGCCGCGCGACGATGACAGTTCTGACAATTGGAGCGCGTTCCTGCCATCGGGTCCGGAGGAAACGATTTGCCGTCCATCGTATACGGCTTGGTGGGTCCGAGATCCGTTTCCAGATAAGGATTGAAGCAGATCGGCAAGCTGCCGTTGGCGCCGCGCGGCGACACCACGCTATACGCCGTGCACATCTGATAGTTGTCGAAAGGCGCGCGCACCGTTGCCGGCCGATCGTCGCCAAACGGCGCGGTATGCGGACTGGGCATCCACCAGAACGTCTGAAACGTCCAGTCGTCCAATTCCTTCGTGGTCACATGCATCGCGAGCAGCACCACGTAGTCACCCACTTCGGGAATCTGCCCCGCATTGGTGACCAGGCGTTCCTGCTCGCCCGCGGCCGATGACATCATCGCCATGTAGGCGCGTGCGTCGGCAACATCCTCAGGGTTGGTCAACCGGTGAGAGTGAAAGCGCCGCAGCGACACGACCGGTGCCCAGGTTCGATTGGCATTGGCGACGGTACCGTTGACGTTGACCTGCTGCAGCGAACCCTCGGCGTAGCGGTCGGATGGATCGACGGCCACCGCGTTGGTCCACGTCGTGTGCATCGGCACTCCACCATCGGGTGGCGGCGGATACGCCGGATTCCAGATTGGTAGTGCGGTGAGGCCCCGCTCGCTCTGCGGACTGTTGGCGGCCTTGACCAGCCAGTAGACGAGCTTCAGCGATATCGCGGCCGCAGGAAACGGCTTGATGCTGCGCTCGACCGGCGCGGTACCATCGCGATCAAATTTCGTGTTGAGCGCGCGCAACGCCGGCGTCAGGTAATAGTCGTTGCTCCAGATGAAGTCGGCCGAGGCGCGGTTGAGTTTGACAAAGGACATGAGGCCCGCTGGCGCGCCGCCGCGGGCGGTGCCGGCCAACACGCCTTGCGTCGCCGGCTTGAACGGATGGCGGAGCACGCGCCGCCCCACGCCAGCGGACCCGCGCGGGTTGTAGACCTCGTCGATGGAGAACCATGTCGCGAACACCGGCAGTCGCTGACCATCCACGATCGATGCCGACGGCGCCGTCAGTGCGGCCCAGATATCCCACGCGTGCCGGCGCACCTTCGGTTGGTCGCCGGCAAGCACGGCACCCAACAGCGTGTATTCGGAAACGGGAATGCCCGCACTCGCCGCCAAATCCTCATAAACGAACCGGTCGGCCGGAGTGGGCGTTTGGGCTGCGGCGGACGAAATTCCGACCCACAGCAACACGAGCAGTAGTCGATGCATGACCCCAGGTTACCAGCGCAAGTTGATGCAGAGCAACGTCGCCCCATGGCGGCGCAGTATGATGGCGGTCCACCGGAGGAAAATCACATGAGCAATCGTCAAGTAGTCATCCTAAGCGGCGTCCGCACAGCCATCGGCGACTACGGCGGCGGCCTGAAAGACATCGCGCCATCCGACTTGGCCGCGCGCGTCGTGCGGGAAGCCGTCGCCCGCGCCAAAGTCGACCCGAAAGACGTGGGCCAGTGTGTGATCGGCAATGTGCTGCACACCGAACCCAAGGACATGTACATATCACGCCTCGCGAGCGTCAACGGCGGATTGCCGGTGGAAACTGGTGCGTTTACCGTCAACCGCCTGTGCGGTAGCGGGATGCAGGCCATCGTCAGCGCGTCGCAATACATTCTGCTGGGCGACACCGACGCCGCGGTGGCCGGCGGTGCCGAAAGCATGAGCCGCGCCGTGTACATGAATTTGACGCAGCGATGGGGCGCGCGGATGGGCGACACCAAGATGGTCGATGCGATGGTGGGTGCGCTCACCGATCCATTCGACACGATTCACATGGGCGTCACCGCCGAGAATGTCGCCACGCGTTGCGGCATCACGCGCGAACAGCAGGATTCATTTGCCGTCGAGAGCCACCGCCGGGCCACGCAGGCCATTGCCAAGGGCTACTTCAAGGATCAGATTCTGTCAATCGAGTTGAAGAGCAAAAAAGGACCAATTCAATTCGATACCGACGAACATGTCCGCGGGGATGCCACGCTCGAAGGCATGGCCAAGCTGCGCGCCGCGTTCATCAAGGAAAACGGCACCGTTACCGCCGGCAATGCATCGGGCTTGAATGATGCCGCAGCGGCGGTCGTGTTGATGGAAGCCGGCGCCGCCAAAGATCGCGGCTTGCAGCCGATGGCGCGTCTGGTGGCCTACGGTCACGCCGGTCTCGATCCCAAGATCATGGGCCTCGGTCCCGTCAGCGCCGTGCAACGTGTATTGGGCAAGGCCGGCCTGACGCTCGCGCAAATGGATGTGATCGAGTCCAATGAAGCTTTTGCCGCCCAGGCGCTGGGCGTGAACAAGGAACTCGGCATGGATGCCGCTAAGGTCAATCCCAATGGCGGCGCGATTGCGCTCGGCCATCCGATCGGCGCCACCGGTTGCCTGCTGACCGTCAAGGCGATGTATGAACTGCATCGCACCGGCGGTCGTTACGGCCTCATCACGATGTGTATCGGGGGCGGACAAGGCATTGCGGCGGTGATCGAACGCATGTAATTCTGAATCAATGTCGCAATTCCGTAGGCGAGGCTTCAGCCTCGCGGGTGATCCTGCACAGCTGAAGCCTCTTCTACGGCGCCCTGAATCGCGACCGAAATGCCGGCCGCGCTACAATGCGCGTCCGCCACGAGGAGTTTACGATGAGCCTATCAATGTACCAAGCGTCCGTCCCCGTCTATGCGCGCGGACTGGCCAACCTCAAGACCATTCTGACCAAGGGCGCCGCGCATGCCGCCGCCAAGAAAATCGATGAAGCGGTCTTCATCAGCGCGCGTCTTTATCCCGACATGCTGCCCCTCAATCGCCAGATTCACATCGCCACCGACTTCGCCCGCGGTACGGTCGCACGTCTGACCGGTGTCGAGCCGCCGAAGTGGGAAGACAACGAAGCATCATTTGCCGAATTGATCGCGCGCGTAGAGCGCACGATCGCGGCCGTCAACGGCTTTACTGCCGCGCAGGTGGATGGTTCCGAGACGCGACAGGTCACACGACAGGTGCGTGGTGAGCCCAAGACATTCTCCGGCATCAATTACCTGCTGCAATATTCGATGCCGAACTTCTACTTTCACACGACCACGGCCTACGCGATTCTGCGCAGCAATGGCGTGGAAGTGGGCAAGGGTGACTTCATCGGCGTGCTCGACTGAGATACCGTCACGGCGCGTAATGCGTCGTGGGTCAGGCAAAAGCCCCGCTTCGGCGGGGCTTTTTGTTTCTCGCGTCGAGTGATTGCGGTGGAGCGTGCACGGTGAGCCGCCATCCATTTCAGTGCACGTTGCCTGTAGGCGAGGCTTCAGCCTCGCGGGATGCAGTGCGAGGCTGAAGCCTCGCCTACAAGAAGGCCCCTTGCCTGCGCGAACGCCACGGAAAGCGCTTCAGCCCAGATTGGGTGCAAGCCGTGAACGCGCCACCGCCAGCGGCACCCCGACGCGCTCCGCAAAATCGGAGAGCTGATCCTCACCGATACGGCCCACCGCAAAGTAGCGCGCGTCCGGATGCGCAAGATAAAAGCCACACACCGCCGCGGTAGGCAGCATGGCAAAATTTTCCGTCAACGTCATGCCAATGGCGTCGGCTCGCAACAAATCGAACACTGGCGCCTTCACCGCATGGTCGGGACACGCCGGATAACCCGGCGCGGGCCGGATGCCGCGATACTCCTCGCGCACCAATGCGGCGACATCAAAGGCATCCACACCGTCGTTGACTTCGTAGCCCCAAAGCTCGCGCCGCACCTTGCGATGCAGCCACTCGGCGAACGCCTCGGCCAGGCGATCCGCCAGCGCCTTCAGCATGATCGCGCTGT
>JBDTTY010000027.1:0-12289 GCA_040007975.1 Betaproteobacteria bacterium
CTCAGCAAATTGCTTCAGTTCGCTGAACAACGGTCATAGAAATCACACCTAGTTCCACACCGCTTTACCCGCGCCGTCCTTGATTTGCGCCTTCCATGCGTCGGCGACAATCCTGGTGACCGCTTCGGGCATCGGTACGTAATCGAGTTCCGTGGCCATTGCCTTGCCGTTCTTGTACGCCCAGTCGAAGAACTTGAGCACGTCGGCAGCGATTTGCGGCTTGTCCTGCTTGGTGTGCATCAGGATGAACGACGCACCGGTGATCGGCCAGCTGTTCTTGCCGGGTTGATCGGTAAGAATCTGGTAGAAGCCGGGCGCGCTTTTCCAATCCGCAAAGGCAGCGGCGGCGGCAAACGTGTCATCGTCCGGCTGCACGAACTGACCATCCTTGTTTTGTACGGAGGTAGAGATCATCTTGTTTTTCCTGGCGTACGCGTATTCGACGTAGCCGATGGCACCCTTGATCCGCTGTACGTAGGCGGCGACCCCTTCGTTGCCCTTGCCGCCCACGCCTTCCGGCCATGCCACGGCAGTCGCAGCGCCGACCTTGGTCTTCCATTCCGGGCTCATCTTCGACAGGTAGTCGGTAAAGATGAACGACGTGCCCGAACCGTCCGAACGACGCACGACAGTGATCGCTACCGCCGGCAACTTGATCGACGGATTCAAGTCCTGAATCGCCTTGTGATTCCAGATCTTGATCTTGCCAAGATAAATATCCGCCAGTACGGGACCGGAAAAGCGCAGCGCGCCTGGTGCAATGCCTTCGAGGTTAACCACCGGGACCACGCCCCCGATGATCGCCGGAAACTGCATCAGACCTGCAGCCTGTAGGTCTTCCGGTTTCAGCGGCATGTCCGATGCGCCGAAGTCGACTGTCTTGGCTTTGATCTGGGCGATGCCGCCACCCGAGCCGATCGACTGATAGTTCACGCCGACACCGGTTTGCTTCTTGTAGGCGTCGGCCCACTTCGCATAAATCGGGTACGGAAATGTTGCGCCCGCGCCGGTGACGTCTGCCGCATGCGCCTGTACGCCCAGCGCAAGTGCGGTCGCAGTCAGAAATCCTCGCAATGTCGTTTTGCAATTCATGGTTGGTCCTTGAAGGATGTAACGCAACTGCCCGCATTCTCCACGGCGCGTGTGACATCCCGGTGACAACCGGATGACTTTTAATGGCAGTCGGGCGCGAAACGCAATTACGACGTATTAACAACGAGTTAGGAATTGGTGATCAGCGAGCGTCCCGGTTGAATCCGACTGAAAAGCACCGATTGCCAGGTCACGGCCAACTTGCCATCCATGGCACTTTGCACGCGGGTGAACGCCGCCGCGGTGTCCGGCCCCGAGAAATCGAAGTCCGCGCGAAAGTGCGCGCCCCGCGATTCGGCGCGCGCTTGTGCGGCAGCCACGATCACGTTGGACACGGCGACAAGATTGGTCAGGTTCAGCACGTCGTGCCACGCCAGATTGAACGTGCGCGCGTGTGCATGGACTGGCAGCCGGACGCCGCGCAATGCATCGGCCAATCCGTCGAGATTGCGCGCCGCGCGGGCGAGTCCGGCAGCGTCACGAACAATGCCCGCGTCGTCCCACATCGTCGTATAGATCTGTTCGCGCACGTCCTCCAGTGCACCCGCGACGTTGCCGCAGCCCGCCGCGTTAAACGGTCGCTCCGCACGCGCGATCGCCTGCGCCAATGTATCGTCGTCCGGCGCCTGCCACGCACCGTGCAGCGGCACCCAGCGCGCCATCGTGTCACCGGCGATGCCGCCAAACACCGTCGAGTTGGCGACGCCATTGCCGCCCAGCCGGTTGGCACCATGTACACCCCCCGAATCTTCGCCGGCAACAAAGAGACCGGGCCGCACCGTGGTGCCATCCGTGGCGAACTCCACGCCGCCCATCATGTAGTGCGCGGTGGGCACCACTTCGACGCGACCGCCGGCGAGATCAAAACCACAATCGTCGCATCGCTCGACCATGCCCTTAAATTGGCGGCGCACATTGTCGGCACCGAGATGACCCATGCTGAGCCAGACGCCTCCATTGGGCGTCGTGCGACCCGCGCGCATTTCCGCGTCGATGCCGCGCGACACGATGTCACGTGTAGCGCGCTCGCCACGCACGTCATAGCGCTCCATGAAGCGCTCGCCGCTGCCATCGAGCAGATAGCCACCCGCGCCGCGCAGGCCTTCTTCCAGCACGGTGCCCGTCATGCGCGTGTGCGCACCGGCCAAGAGCCCGGTCGGATGGAATTGCACCATCTCCATGTCGCGCAGTGGCAATCCGTAACGCAAGGCCATGGCAAGACCATCGCAACTCTTGTCTCCGGACGGCGTGTGATAGCGATACATCGTAGGGCCGCCCCCGGTGGCGAGCAGCACAGCTTTCGTCTGCATGAACAGATATTCGCCACTGCGGATGTCGACCAGCAATACGCCCGCCAGCGCGCCGTCGCGCCCAGCGATGAAATCGAGCGCGCGGTGTTCTTCCAGCCGATGGATGCCGCGTTGCCAGACCTGTTCGGACAGCCGGTTCATGATTTCAATGCCGGTCAGGTCTCCCTTGTGCACGGTGCGATCAAAGGTCTGACCCGCAAATGCCTTCTGATGCACGGTACCGTCGGGATTGCGATCGAAAAAACAGCCCATTTCGTTTTCGAGTTCGTGAATGCGCTCGACCGCACCGGTCACGAGCGTCCACGCCAGATCCTGATTGGGCAGCCACTTGCCGCCTTCGATCGTGTCCATGAAATGACGTTCGACGGAATCACCGGCTGCCAGCGCCACGTTGTAGCCGCCCTGCACCATGCGCGTACAACCGGATTTGCCGAGCAAACCCTTTACGGCGATCGTGATGTCGAGCGCTGGATTGGCGCGATACGCATGCAATGCCGCAAAGAGTCCCGCGCCTCCAGCGCCGAGAATCAGGATGTCGGTCTTGCGTCGCGCGATGTTCAAGACGGTTTGACACCCAGGCGCGCCAGGGCAGCATCGCGCCGGCCACGCGCAGCACGGTCGACCGCGTCGTAGAGGCTGCCGCCGTAACTGTCCATCGCCACCAACAGCGGACCGAAGCCGCGAATCCGGAATTTCCACAAGCTTTCGGGATTCAAGTCGTCAAGATCCACGTCCTCGATCGCTTCTATCCAGGTGGTTTCCAGCGCCGCCGTGCCACCAATGATTGCAAGATAGGCGCCACCCAATGCGCCAAATGCTTGCAGGCTGCCTTGGCCTAAACCACCCTTGCCGATGATCAGTCGAACGCCGTGTTGCGCCATCAACGGCTGCGTAAAGCGCTCCATCCGCGCCGACGTTGTCGTGCCGACGCATACCGGCGCGTAACCCGCCGGCGTGGCGACGCCAAAGTCGGTCCTGCGTACGTTGGGTGCGGTATGGATCACCGCATGGCCGTGCAGATCAAAGCGTGTCTTGCGTCCACGATCGAACATGGCGATCTGCGTCGCGTCGCGGATACCGTACAGCGTGTGTTCCAGCGTGACGGTGTCGTTGCAGCGAAGCTCGCGTACCTGCGCTTCGGTGATCGGCATTGTGAGCACGTGCGCGGTCATGGCGTTGCCGCAATCATCAGTAGCCAAAGGCCACGCCGTCGGCCGTGAGCACCGCACTGGCACGACGCGCCGAATGGCATTGCATGTTGACCGCGACGGGATTCATCGTGATGTGCGTGGCCGCGAGTTCGACATGCACGGCGAATGCGGTGGCGTCCCCGCCGAGGCCCTGCGGGCCGACGCCGAGTTCGTTGACCACCGCCAGCAATTGCACTTCCAGCGCCGCGCCATCCGGATCACTGCACGCCGTTCCGAGGGGACGGGTCGCCGCGAGCTTCGACAGGTGTACGCACAAGTCTGCGGTACCGCCGATGCCGACCCCGATGATCGTGGGCGGGCACGTCTTGCCTCCCGCATCGAGCACACAGTCGATCACGAAGCGCTTGATCGCGTCCGCCCCTTCGGCGGGGATTGCCATCTTGAGCCAGCTCATGTTCTCTGAGCCTGAGCCCTTGGGGATCATCTCGATGCGCAGTCCATCAAACGCCGCGGAATAGTTGAACTCGATCACCGGCACACCGATGCCGCACGACGTGTGCTCGTTGCGGCGAGTCAGCGGATGCACGACAGAGGATCGCAATGGATGTGCGCGCGTTGCATGGGCGCAGCCACGACGAATCGCCTCGGTCAGCGTCACCCCGTCGACGACGACGTCGCGCCCGATCGTGACGCGATAGATCGGGATGCCGGTGTCCTGACACAGCAAATTGTCGGTGGCCTCGGCCACGGCGATGTTGCGCACCATCACCCCTAGCACCGACTGCGCGGTGGTGTTGGTTTCACGCACCGCGAGTGTGGCAAAGCCTTGCTTGATATCCGGCGGCAGCATCTTCAGGGCGCGAATATAAAGTGTGCTGGCGATCTGTTCGACAGCAGCAGGATCGACGTGCAACGACATCGTGATCAGCTCCGAACGTTAAGCGCGAACAACAGCGCACAAAGAATCGCGACAAACAGACCCGCCGCAAGCCAGGTTTTTTGCGACGCAGCGCGCCAGCCGACAAATTCGACAAACAGCAAACGCAGCCCCCCTGCAAGATGCGCTGCCAACGCCAGGACCAGCAACGTCTCCGCAACCTTGACCACTGGCTGCCGAGTCCATGTCAAAAACGGTTCCAGTCCGGCCGGCCCGCCCAAAGCAGTACCCAGCACCAGAAAATGCGCGGGCAGAAACAGCACCAGCAGCAAACCCGAAACACGATGCACGACAAATGCGTGCCACGCGGCAGGATCGCGACTAGCCCTCGATCGCGCCGACGCGGCGGTCGTCATCCCGATATTCCCGTGACAGCCGCTACGGCCCGCCATCCCAGCCACGCCAGCACGCCACCGAACACGACCAGCACGCCGTCGACCGCGCGACCACGCACGCCCAGCCATTCGGTCGCGATGGTACGCACCCCGATCGGTGCGTGTATCGCCACCGCCAGCACAAACGTCGCGTAAAACGCGGCCCAACCGGCGTTGCCACGGGTGCGGCCAAGAATATCACCCGCAGTGAGGCCCCCCTGCACCACCACGATCATCGTGACGAGATGTACCAGCACGCAAAGCGCCAGTACTGCGGCGCTGCCGCGCTGCGCCAGCCACAGCCAGGTTTGCCATCGGGTGGCCGTCAATCGATCTCTCCCCGCATCGCCGCACGCGCGGTCGCGCGCTTCAGTCCCGCGATGGCGCCGGTGGGCGCGAGATGCTTGGGACACGCTCGCGTACAGCTTTGGTGCGTATGACAGGCGTGACACCCGGCATCGCCCGCCACCGCCTGCAGTCGTGCGCGCTGTCCGCCATCGCGCACGTCGTTGACCAATGTCCACGCGCGATTGAGCGCGGCAGGGCCAAGGTAATCGGGGCGCCAGTCGACGACATCGCATGCCGCGTAACAAACGCCGCAGCCGATGCATTCGATGCCGGCGTCGGCAGCTCGACGCGCCGGTGACGTCGGCGGCACGACCGCAAAAGGATCATGGCGCGTAGCCGTGGGAACAAATGCGGCGTGAGCACGCTGTGCCTTGTCGAAGAATGGTGCCATGTCCACGACCAGATCGCGCACGACGGGCAAATGGCCAAGCGGGCCGATCGTCAACGCACCTTCCGGGGCCACCACATCGACGTGTGTGCGGCAGGTCCATCGGGCTCGGCCGTTGACCATCATCGCGCAGGATCCACACATGCCGACGCGACAGGCGAAGCGATAGGCAAGCGTGGCATCGAGGTGGCGCTGGATGTGCGTGACGACGTCAAGGACCGTCTGCGCATCGCGCCGCGGCACGTCGAACGCCTGCCACACCCCGTCACTGGTGCCGCGCCAAACCTTCACTGCAATGGTGGCTTGCATGACCCGTATTCTCAGCCTGGTGTCAGGTGGTTGGCTCGCCGTGATACAGCCTTACGGTGTGGCGCGCATCGGCGAAAAAAAGCCAACGTTCGGCGAGCATTCCGATCATACACGCGAGCATCGCCAGCACGGCGCCTTGCCACCGCGCAAGGCCCAACGCCAGCCACACCATCGGCAGGACAAAGCCGAAGCTCCACATGAGAACCACGATCCACGTGCGATTCCTGGCGGCAACGTTGATGACAAATTCGCGCGTGAGAAACGTGCCGCCCGCATGGCCCATATCAAAAAGTCGCGCTGCCATGATCGACGCCGGCGCATCCGGCGTGGGCGGTGGCCGCACGCCGCGCGGGACACCGATCGCCTGCTCGAGCGTGATGGCACCCTTGTCGGAACGCAGAAAACGCCAATAGAGGAGCTTGCCAATCGCCGCCGCCACAAACAAGAGCCATACGAGCCATACGAGTGGCACGAGCGATGCAGCCTCGTACCCATCACTGCGCAAGACGACGACCACCAGCAACGCGCCGCTGGCATGGCCGTACAGCAAAAAATTGGCTGGCACATGCCGCGTATGCCATTGCCGGATCGGCTTCAGGCTCGCGTAGATCATCGCCGTGCACACCAGAATCATCCACGCGAGCAGCAGCGTTGCCACAGCGAACAATACTCGCATTGTCGGCGCCACATCCCACCACCAGCACGCCACCAGACCCACGGCCACCGGCATGAAGGCCAGCGACAGCACGGCCTCGCGCGACAGCCACGATGTACGCCAGCGCGTCCAGGACCGCCACGCATTTTTCGGATTGGCAAGATGCAGTGTCGACGCGCACAGGCCCGCCACGACCAGCAGCAGTGCAATAGCCGCAGCGCGTGCCTGCAATCGCGGTGGCGCCAACGGTGCAATCATTCCGACCAGCGCCGCCAGATCCAACAACGCAATGATGGCGAGCGCCCCCAATCCGGCGCCGGAAAGCACCGTGAACAACAGGACCGAAAACGCCGGCTTCATCCGACCAGCGATCCGCTACCGCGACAATGCATCACGCGCCCGCGCCATCAGTCGCGACAACGCAGCAAGCGGCGTGACGCGCTCTGCTTCCTGCGCGTCGGCGTCCATCGCGACTACCGGCACAGCGCGCGGCGGCAAGTAACGATTGACGGGCTTGTAATCGAGTTGCTCAAGCAATCCGAAGCCGCCACGCTCGGCCGACAGTATCGAGACTGCGGACATTGGATCGTCAAAATCGCCGAAATGCCGGGCATGCGTGGGACAGGCCAGCACGCACGCAGGTTGGCGCTCGTCCACGGGCAGTCGCTCGTCGTACACGCGATCGACACACAACGTGCACTTTTTCATGCAACCGGAAACTTCGTCGAGTTCGCGTGCGCCATACGGACACGCCCAGGCGCACAGATTGCACCCCATGCATTTGTCCTGATCGACCAGCACGATGCCATCGGCGCGTTTGTACGATGCACCGGTCGGACATACCGTCACACACGCTGCATCTTCGCAATGCAGACACGACATCGGAAAATTGACCGTCTTGCTCGCCGGATAAGCGCCGACCTCGTAATGTCGCACGCGGTTGAACCACACCCCGGACGGATCAGCGCCATAGGGATCAAGATCCGCCAGCGGACCACTGATCGCGGATGCCCCGTTCCATTCCTTGCAGGCGGTCGCGCAGGCCTGGCAACCGACGCATGTATCGAGATCGATGACGAGGCCAAGCTTCATCGTGTGCCCTCGAGGGGGATCGGTGCTGCCGGCCAGTCCAGCGCCGCGACCGTGGGTGCCGCGCCAGGCAGGGACGCCAACGTATCGAACATCGGTTCGATGCCTTCTTCACCATCGACGCAGCGCGTGATGCGCACCCGCAAGTCAAACCACGCCGCCTGGCCGGTGATCGGATCCGAATTGGTCAGGCGACGACCACTGGGCGTGCTGCCCGGAAGGTGCTCCGCGATCAGATGATTGAGCAGAAAACCGCTGGTGGCCTCGGGAGCATCGGGGGCGAGGCCCCATGCGCCGGACTGCTTGCCGATCGCGTTCCATGTCCAGACCGTGTTGGGTTCGACGCCTTCCATCGTCCGCATGCGGCGGCGTAGTTGACCTGTGTGCGACGTGACCCACGCCCAGTCACCATCGGCGAGCCCGAGCGCCGCAGCGGTAGCCACGTTAACGTATATCGCGTTGTCGGCAATGATCTGCCGCAGCCACGCGTTTTGCGCATCCCAGGAGTGATACATCATCATCGGGCGTTGCGTCAGCGCGTGCAGCGGATAGGCGTCGCCATTGGTGACCTGCATCTCGAGCGGCGAATACCAGAACGGCAAAGGATCGAAGTACTTCGTCAGGCGTGCGCGATCGGCGGGGTCCGTAGGACGCGGACCGTCATAGAGTCCCTGTCCCGCCAGGCGAAATTTCTGCAGCGGCTCCGAATAGATCTGCATCACGATGGGCTCCACTGCGCCGACGAAGCCCACCTTCTTCGCAAACTCAAGGTAGCCGAGATTGGCGTAGCGATGCCACTTGATCGTATCGGGCAAATGGAATTGGAAAAATGCCTTGTTGTCCTTGTACGCCTGCCATTGCCCGGGATTGGGCGCACCCACCAGTGACCGCTTGCCATCGGTACCGCGCCAACCGGCAAGAAAGCCGATACCTGGTGCCCGCTCGAAACGCACGATGAAGTCTTCGTAGCCCGCAAACTTGCGCGTGCCATCGTCCTTGGTAAACGCGGGAAATCCGAGGCGCCCCGCCAATTCGACCAGCACGTCTTGCCAAGGCCGCACGTCGCGGTCCAGCGCGATGATCGGATGACGAATCGCATCGGCCGCCGCGTCGGGTTCCGAAATCGGCCGGTCAAGCAACGAAATGGCATCGAAGCGCTCGAGATATGTCGTGTCCGGCAGCACGAGATCGGCAAAGGCGACCGTCTCGGACGCAAAAGCATCGGCCACGATCACAAATGGAATCTTGTAGCTGCCGTCGTCGTGCTTTGCGGCCAGCATCGAGCGCGTGCCCGTCGTATTCATCGACGAATTCCATGCCATGTTGGCCATGAACAGCATCAGCGTGTCGATCGGATAGGGATCGCCGGCCGCGGCATTCGCGATCACCATGTGCATCAGGCCATGAGACGCCAGCGGCGCTTCCCACGTATAGGCTTTGTCGATGCGCAGCGCGCGACCGTCGGCATCAAGCGCCAAATCCTCCGGTCCCATCGGAAAGCCCAGCGGTGGACGCGCCAGCGGCGTGTTGGCTTTCGCCGCTACATTGTTTGGACGCAGCTGCGGCGGAATCGGCTTCGGATAGGGCGCGCGCGCGCGAAAATTGCCCGGGCCATCGAGCGCACCCAACAGCATCTGGATGAGATGCAGCGCGCGACACGTCTGAAAGCCGTTGGAGTGCGCCGAAATGCCGCGCATCGCATACATCGCCACCGGGCGCCCCACCACCTTGTCATGCTTGCGGCCCCACGCGTCAGTCCAGGCGATCGGCAACTCGATCGTCTCGCGGAACGCCACCTGCGCCATTTCGCGGGCGAGACGGCGAATGGTCGCGGCCGGCACACCACACGCAGCGGCGACCACTTCGGGCGCGTACTGCGAATCGAGATAGCGCTCGGCCGCCAGCGCCAACACGCTGCGCGCCTGCCGTCCATCCGCCAACGTGCACTGCGCGAAGAGCGACGGTTGCGATTGTGCGGTGATCCCCGCTACGATACGACCTTCGCCCTCGTCCCACACCAGCGGTGTCCCGTCGTCGCTGCGTGCAAACAGGCCATCGCCGGCGGTGCCGGGCGCCTGGATCACGAGCCACGGCGCGTTGGTGTAGCGCGCCAGAAATTCAAAGTCGATCGAGCCCTCGGTGAGCAGCACATGCACGATTGCCAGCGCCAAGAGGCCGTCGGTGCCCGGACGAATGGGAATCCAATCGTCTGCGATTGCGGAATAGCCCGTGCGAATCGGGTTGATCGACACGAACTTGGCGCCGCGACGTTTGAGCTTGTCGAGCCCGATCTTGATCGGATTGGAGGAGTGATCTTCCGCGACGCCCCACATCACGAAATATTTCGCGCGATCCCAATCCGGCGCGCCGAATTCCCAGAACGAATAGCCGATCGAATACAGGCCCGCCGCCGCCATGTTGACCGAGCAGAAGCCCCCATGTGCCGCCCAATTGGGCGTGCCAAATTGCTGCGCCCACAAACCGGTAAGCGCCTGCATCTGATCACGACCGGTGAAAAACGCAAGGCGCTTGGGGTCGGTGCGGCGAATGTGGGCGAGGCGCGCTTCGACAATGGCGAGCGCTTCTTCCCACTCGATTTCGTCGAATTCGTTGGCGCCGCGTTCACTGCCGGCGCGACGCCGCAATGGTTTGCGCAGCTTGGCCGGTGACAGTTGCTTCATGATGCCGGCCGAACCCTTCGCACACAGCACACCTTGATTGATCGGGTGTTCGCGCGTGCCCTGGATGAAGCGCAATGCGCCGTCCTGCGTCGTGACCTTGATGCCACAACGACACGCGCACATGTAGCAGGTGCTGTAATGGACTTCCTGATGCGCGTGATCTTCGCGCGCCAGTGGGCGGTCTTCGGTGGGGATGGTCATTGGTGCAGGATTGGCGAGTCAGCGGGCGGCCCGGCGCACAGCGAACTCCGGTACGTGCGCCACCGTAACGGCGCAGCGCATTCATGGCGATGATATCGAGGAGTGCCAACCGCGACAAGCGGACCGGGGCGTCAGAGCAGTTTCATCCGCTGCACTTTGCCGGACGGCCCCTTCGGCAGATCGGCGACAAAACGCAATACCTTTGGTGATTTGTAGCGGCCGAGCACGCGCAGGCAATGTGCACGCAGTTCGGCTTCCGTGCATTGTGCATTCGCTTTCAGCACGACGCACGCCAGAATTTCCTGACCATATTCAGTGTCGGGAATGCCGACCGCGGCGGCTTCGAGCACAGCGGGATGCGCCAACAGCGCTTCATCGATCTCGCGCGGCGCGATGTTTTCACCCCCCTTGATGATCAACTCCTTCAAGCGGCCGGTGATGAAGTAGAAGCCTTCGGGATCGCGATAGCCCAAATCGCCTGTCGCCAGCCACCCATTGGCGTCGAGCGCTTGCGCGGTCAATTCGGCTGCGCGGAAATAGCCTTGCATGACCGGCGCGCCGCGCAGTTGAATTTCACCAGCTTCGCCGGTTGCCCGTTCTCGACCATCAGGCGCAACCACGCGCGCCTCGACTGCCAACGGGCGACCTGGTGAGCCCAATTTTCGGTCTGCCGGATCGAGTGGATTGGTAAACGCCACGCTGGCAGATTCGGTGAGACCCATCGCCTCGATGATCGACACGCCGAAGCGCTGCTCGAACGCACGATGCTGTTCCGGTGGCAACGGTGCCGAGGCGGACCGGGCAAAGCGCAGGCCACGACATGCCTCGCGCTGGGCGGGCGTGAGGTCCGCGCCGTTGGACAGATAGGCAATCATCGTGGGCACCAGGTTGAGCCAGGTCGGACGAAATTGCTCGACCAACGGCCACCATTGCGAGACTGAAAAACGGCTGGGCAATACGATGCTGCCACCCGACACCAGTGGCGCAACCGTCGCGATGCATTGGCCATTGATGTGGTACAGCGGCAACGCGGAAAGCACGCGATCCTGGTCAGTCAATGCCTGAGCGGCTGCGACGGCGCGACCGGCCGCAAGCACATTGCCGTGCGTCAGCAGCACACCCTTGGGCAAGCCGGTGGTACCGGACGTGTACATCAGCAACGCGGCATCATCCGACGCGACGTGCGCCGCTGGCGCGGCAGCCACCGATGCAGGCGCCAGATCGTGCGGATCGGTGATGCGAATGCGCACGCGCGGCGCCACCCGCTGCGCCAGCGCCGCCAATCGCTCCGCGTGTTCCGGCGCGACAAACACCATCCGCGTGCCCGAATGTGTCAACACATGCTCGAGCTGCGCATCCTGCGCCAGAAGGTTGATCGGAGAGACGACGTGTCCGCCAAACATGGCGCCGAGAAACACGTGGATCGCGGCACTACCGTTGGGCAACATCGTCGACACCACATCGCCCACCACCACATCGGCCTGCGCAAGCTCGCCTGCCAACGCCTGCACCGAGCGATGCAATGCGGCGTAGGTCGTAATGGAGCCCGTCTCAGCATCGACCAGAAATACTGCATCCGGTCGGACCCGCGCCTGCTCCTCGATCACCGAACGCAGCGTGGGCGGCAACGTGCCGTCACTCATGGTCGTTTTGGCGTCCGTACTTGCGGTGATAGGCGCCGAAAAGTTCATCCTCGGTTGGCTCACGCACGCGCGCCGGCAGCTGACGTACCTCGCCGAACGCTTCAACCCACC
>JBDTTY010000028.1:0-12238 GCA_040007975.1 Betaproteobacteria bacterium
GGCTCGACGTCGTCAACTACATCGCGCACGGCATCACCAAGACCCCGCAGCAAAAGCAGGAAAAGCCCGAACCCAAGGTTGACGACGAGGGCGGCAACGAGGCGCAAGGGGCGCTCGAGGCCTACACTCAAAATCTCAACGCGATGGCCAAGGCCGGCAAGATCGATCCGCTGATCGGGCGGGCGCACGAACTGGAACGCGTGATCCAGGTGCTGTGCCGTCGGCGCAAGAACAATCCGTTGCTGGTCGGCGAAGCCGGCGTGGGCAAGACTGCCATCGCTGAAGGCTTGGCACGGCGCATCGTCGAGGGCGAAGTGCCCGACCTGCTCCGCGAATTCCAGGTGTATTCGCTCGACATGGGTGCGCTTTTGGCCGGCACCAAGTATCGCGGTGACTTCGAGCAGCGCCTGAAGGCGGTATTGAAGCAGCTGGCCGAAAACCCGAAGTCCATTTTGTTCATCGACGAGATCCATACGATCATCGGTGCAGGTGCGGCGTCCGGCGGCACGCTCGACGCGTCCAATCTGTTGAAGCCCGCGCTGTCGTCCGGAGCATTGAAGTGCATCGGTGCCACGACATACAACGAGTATCGGCAGATCTTCGAGAAGGATCACGCGCTGTCACGGCGCTTCCAGAAGGTGGATGTGCCCGAGCCGTCGATCGCGGAAACCATCGAGATCCTCAAGGGACTCAAGACGCGCTTCGAGCAACATCACGGCGTCAAATACGCGCCGGCCGCGCTCACCAGCGCGGCGGAGCTTGCTGCACGTTTCATTAACGATCGTCACCTGCCCGACAAGGCCATCGACGTGATCGACGAAGCCGGTGCCGCACAAAAAATTCTGCCCAAGTCGCGGCAGAAAAAAGTGATCGGCAAGGGCGAGGTCGAAGAGATCGTGGCCAAGATCGCGCGCATCCCGACCAAGAATGTGTCGTCGGACGATCGCAATGCGCTGAAAACGCTCGATCGCGATTTGCGCAACGTCGTGTTCGGCCAGAACAAGGCCATCGATGCGATGGTTTCCGCCATCCGCATGGCGCGGTCGGGCTTGGGCAATCCACGCAAGCCGATCGGCAATTTCCTGTTCAGCGGACCCACCGGCGTGGGCAAGACCGAAGTCGCGCGCCAGTTGGCGTATTGCCTCGGTGTCGAGCTCATCCGCTTCGACATGTCCGAATACATGGAGCGGCACGCGGTGTCACGCCTGATCGGCGCGCCGCCGGGCTATGTCGGCTTCGATCAGGGTGGGCAACTTACCGAGTCCGTCACCAAGCATCCTTATAGCGTGGTCCTGCTCGACGAAATCGAGAAGGCGCATCCGGATATCTTCAACATTTTGTTGCAGGTGATGGATCACGGCACGCTCACCGACAACAATGGACGCAAAGCCGATTTCCGCAACGTGATCATAATCATGACTACCAATGCGGGTGCCGGTGAATTGGCCAAGACGTCGATGGGCTTCACGCAAAACAAGCAGGCCGGTGACGAGATGGTCGAGATCAAGCGGATGTTCACGCCGGAGTTCCGCAATCGTCTCGATGCCACGATTTCGTTTGCGGCGTTGGACCACGAAACCATTTTGCGTGTGGTCGACAAGTTCCTGCTCGAGCTCGAAAACCAGCTGCACGAGAAGAAGGTCGATGCCACGTTCACGTCGGCGCTGAAGGAGTTCCTGGCCAAGAAAGGCTTCGATCCGCAGATGGGGGCGCGACCGATGTCACGTCTGATTCAGGACACGATCCGCAAGGCGCTTGCCGAGGAATTGCTGTTCGGCAAGCTCACGTCGGGCGGGAAGGTCACGATCGACATCGGCGACGATGAGAAGGTGAAGCTGAGCTTCGAGGAAAGTCCGAAGGAAGTCGAACCCGTCGCCTGATCGCAGTTTTGCCCGCAGTAAACAAAACGGCGCCGCGAGGCGCCGTTTTGTTTCGACACGTCATGTGGGCCGAGGCTTCAGCCTCGTTGTGATGGCCCCGCGAGGCCGAAGCCTCGCCTACGGAACCATTGTCGTGTGAGCCGGCATCACGTCAGCGCATCCGCCCACATATTTTTGGCCCACGCAAATGCAAATTCACCTTCGACTGCCGTGGGTCCGGGCGACAATCCGCCCGATCCCGGCACCGCCAGCAGCGTCTTCTTCTCCTTGTCGTACTGATGCACCGAGGCCACGTGCACGGCGTTCTTGTCGGTGATGAAGCTGTAGCAGGTGTTGTTCAACACGGGCGTGGGATTGGGCGCGGACCCTGCGAATGCGTTGAGGATCGCCGCCGCCGCCACTTTGCCGTGTTGATTCGCCATGTGTCCGGATTTGGGCATCGCCGGTGCCACCTGGATCGCATCGCCCAGCACGTAAACTTTCGGCACCTTGATCGATTCGAACGACAGAAAGTCGACCTCGCACCAACGATTGTTGGCAGTGATCACGCCCGCCTGTCGCGCGATTGTCCCCGCGCCATGCGGCGGGATCACGTTGAGAACATTGGCTTTGACGTCATCCGCCGTTTCGAATTTGGCGGTCATCGTCGCCACGTCGACGTCCATCAGCACATGGTTGGGTCGATATTCCACAATGCCCTTGTAGTCCTCGTTCCATGCCTTCATGAAGAGGCCCTTCTTCGACACGACGTCTTCATTGCCGTCGAGGATCAGCACCTTGGAGCGCGGCTTCGCACGCTTGAAATACCACGCCACCTGACATGCACGTTCGTACGGTCCCGGGGGGCAGCGATACGGCGCACGCGGAATCGAAATCGCGAACACGCCACCATCGGGCATCGCTTCTAGCTGCTGGCGCAGTGCCACTGTTTGCGGACCCGCCTTCCACGCATTGAGTACTTTTGCCTGCGCGGCGGCATTGTTCAATCCGGGCACGAGGTCGTATAGGAACTCGATGCCGGGCGAGAGAACCACACGGTCGAACGGTAGGGTTTGCTCGGTCGACAGCCGGATCTGGCCCCGTTCGACATCGATCGCAGTGGCGGTGGCGAACACGACCTTGACGCCGCGCTTCGTGAGCCCGTCGTAGCTCACCGTGATATCGGCCAACTGCTTGCTGCCACCCAACACCAAGTTGGACAGCGGGCACGACACAAACGCAGGATTGGCCTCGACCAAGGTCACGTCCAGCGCCCCGTTGGACCACAGGCGCAGATACTTTGCCGCGGTAGCACCGCCGTAGCCACCGCCCACGACCACGACCTTGGGTCCGCTGCGCATCGCATTGGCACATCCGCCAAGGGCGGACGCCGCAATACTGCCGGCGCCAAGCGCTTTCAAAAATTCACGTCGTTGCATCGTCATGGCGTTCCTCGCGTCAGGGCTTCTGGGTGGCAAACCAGCCGGCCAGAAGGTCGATCTGTTCATCGGAATAGCCCTTGGCGAGCTGAGGCATGACTGTCGCCGGGGTGCGGCCGGCCTTGAAGTCCTGCATTTTTTTCACGAGATCGGCTTTGGATTGCCCGGTCAGTGATGGAATGCCGCCCTGGCTGACGCCATTGGTGCCATGGCAACCATTGCAGCTAGCCGCGATGTTGCGTGCCAGATTGGGATCGGCACTTTGGGCGGCGGCCGGGGTGGCGCATGCCAGCACCACCAGCGTTGCCACGAATAGCGGGTTCCTCATTGAATTCTCCTCGGTAGTCGCATGACGCATTGATCGGGCGCCAATTTCTAGGATAGCCGCAATCTCCGTCGCGCGACATGACGCAGGGCACTACTGCAATGACCGCAATCGCTATCGCGACCGCGAAGTGCGGGTGTGGCGTGGCTGCAACAGCGCTGCCGCGCCTTTCGATCGCGTTTTTGGAATAGATATCCACCATTTGGAAATGACGCCGGCCCTACTGTGGTCTGGTGTATGAAATTTAAAATACTGTAGAAACAATGGAATATCGTGAATTAATGAGATAAAAAGTCGCATATCTTATATAAGATATACATGCTTAGCAGCACGAAGTGCACTGGAAATGACGGTTTTCTTTCCGTCAGGTGGAATGTATTTTTAACTTATTGATTTTTATTGAAAAAAAACCTATTGCATCGCGCCATTTAACCTTGCGCAACGCCATTTCGCTTGCTAAGGTGGCTCCAACACGCGCCGGCCAGGACTTGGCGCGTGCAGGCAAGGAATCATGAGTCGACCGCCACAGGCGGGCGCCATCACCGACGCAACGAGCATTCAGGGAGCACCAAGCGATGAACTACGACCTCGAAGCAGCGCGACTGAAAAAGGACTGGGCGGAGAATCCCCGATGGAAGGGTATCGAGCGAGGCTATACGGCGGAAGACGTCGTGCGACTTCGTGGCTCGATCCATATCGAACACACGCTGGCCCGCCGTGGTGCGGAAAAGTTGTGGAAGCTCGTCACCGAGGAACCGTTCGTCAATACGCTGGGTGCGATGACCGGCAATCAGGCGATGCAGCAGGTCAAGGCCGGCCTGAAGGCCATTTACCTGTCGGGTTGGCAGGTTGCGGCCGACGCCAACATCGCCGGCGAAATGTATCCGGATCAGTCGCTGTATCCGGTCAACTCGGTTCCGGTGGTGGTGCGGCGAATCAACAACACATTCATTCGCGCCGACCAGATCCAGCACATGGAAGGCACTGGCGACATCGACTTCTTCGCGCCGATCGTGGCCGATGCGGAAGCCGGGTTCGGCGGTGTGCTGAACGCGTTTGAATTGATGAAATCGATGATCGATGCGGGTGCCGCCGGCGTTCACTTCGAAGACCAGTTGGCCTCGGTAAAGAAATGCGGCCACATGGGCGGCAAGGTGCTGGTCCCCACGCGTGAAGCGATCGACAAGCTTATTTCGGCACGACTTGCGGCCGACACGATGGGGGTGCCCACACTGATTCTCGCGCGGACCGACGCGGAGGCCGCCGATCTCGTTACGTCCGACATCGACGACATCGACAAGCCATTTTGCACCGGCGAGCGAACGCAGGAAGGCTTCTACAAGACACGCAACGGCCTCGATCAGGCCGTGTCGCGCGGCCTTGCCTACGCGCCCTACGCGGATATGATCTGGTGCGAAACGGGGAAGCCGGACCTCGACTTCGCGCGCGCCTTTGCCGATGCGATTCACGCCAAGTTCCCCGGCAAAATGCTGGCGTACAACTGTTCGCCGTCGTTCAACTGGAAAAAGAACCTCGACGACAAGACCGTGGCGATGTTCCAGCGCGAGTTGGGCGCCATGGGCTACAAATTCCAGTTCATCACGCTGGCCGGCTTCCACAGCCTCAACTACTCGATGTTCAATCTGGCCCACGGCTACGCGCAAAACCAGATGACCGCCTTCGTCGAACTGCAGGAGGCCGAATTCGCGGCGGTGTCGAAGGGCTTTACCGCCATCAAGCACCAGCGCGAAGTGGGCACCAGCTATTTCGATGCCGTGACGCAAACGGTCCAGGGCAGCCAGGCTTCCACGACGGCCCTCAAAGGCTCGACCGAAGACGAGCAGTTCTTCGACCAACCGAAGACCGAACTGCACGTCGCCTGACGCTGTGCGCCGACGCCGCGAACCCCGCTGCTGGCGCGGGCTTCGCGGCGTTGTTGTTTTTGCAGCGAAACCGGGCGGCAGCGCATGCTGTTCGCGAACGCTGCCATCGGATCGTGGTCACACCTTGCATGGACGCAGATGTTGACCTTGCCCAACGTGACGACACGGTTGCTGATCCCGGCAGGACCGTACGTATGTTCTATGCCCTGGTGCCGGATGCCGGAGTGCGCCTGGCCTTTGACGAATTGGCCCGCACCGTGGCCCGGCGCGTGCGCGGGCGCGCGGTTTCGGCCGAGCATCTGCATCTCACGATGGCATTTTTGGGCGAGGTTCCGGCGGCGTCAGTGCACGTACTGCACACCATTGGCGCGGGCTTGCCGCCCGCGGGTGCCGTGCTCAACTTCGACACGCTGGGCGCATGGCGTGCCTCGGGTGTCGCATGGGCAGCGCCATCCGTGGTGCCCCCGCCAATCGTCGCGCTGCATGCCGCGTTGGCCACGGCGTTGACCGATGCCGGGTTCGTGCTGGAGGCGCGGGCTTTTCGGGCGCATGTGACGCTCGCCCGTCGCTGCATTCAGCCGCAACCGCGCACGCGGTGCGAGCCGCTGCGTTGGCGGGTGGATCGGTGGTGTCTCGTCAGCTCGGAATTGCGCCCCGAAGGACCGCTTTATCGCGAAGTGGCGACGTGGCCGCTCGCGATTGCGACGCCAACAAACTAGGGCCTGTCAACACTACCTCAGCATGAGCGGCGCGATGTCGGGTCAGAACGCGCCTGTTGCCATCGGCCGCGACGGGTCGGTGCACCACTCGCTCCACGAGCCGGGATACAGGCGCGTGCCCGAATAGCCGGCCACTTCCATCGCGAGCATGTTGTGGCACGCAGTGACGCCCGAGCCGCATTGATGCACGACAATGTCGGCGGACGCGCCATCCAGCAATGCATCGAACTCGGCACGCAACACCGCGGGTGCTTTGAACGTGCCGGTGGCGTCGAGATTGAGCGACGCCGGGCGATTACGTGCGCCGGGAATATGCCCGGCCACCGGGTCGAGTGGTTCGGTTTCGCCACGAAAGCGCTCGGGCGCACGTGCGTCGATCACCAGCAGCGTGCGGCGCGCGATGCTGGCGCGAATGCCCGCCGCGTCGACGTGCGGTATGACTTTGCGAACCTTGAATTCGGCCGGCGCATACGGCGAGGTCGTCGTGGCCACCGGTCGCTGCTCGGCCGTCCATTTTGCGTAGCCGCCGTCGAGCACTGCCGCTGCGTCGTGGCCGAGCCAGCGCAACATCCACCACATGCGTGAGGCAAACATTCCCGCGCCTTGATCGTAGAGTACGACCTGACTGTGCTGGCCGATGCCCAACCGGGCAAACTTCGCGGCGGCAACTTCAGGCGTGGGCAGCGGATGCCGACCATTGGCGCCGGTCTTTGGCCCCGACAATACGCTGTCCAGATGCACGAAGCGCGCACCGGGAATGTGGCCGGCGCGAAACTGGTCTTCGCCCCAGCTATCGGGACGCGCCAGGTCATGGCGCAGGTCGCAAATCACGAGCGCCGGATCGCCGTGCATCCCGGCCAAGTCAGTCGTCGAAACCAGAGTGGTGAACATGAATGTCTAACGTTGCAGAAGTGCCAGATGCGCTTCCATCTCACGTCGATAGTACTCGTGAAAGTGCTGCATCCCGTCTTCCATCGGCGATTGGTACGGGCCGATCTCGTTGCGTCCGGCCGCGTAGAGCAATCGGCGGCCGGCATCCATGCGCTCCGCGATTTCGTCGTCCTCCTTCGCCGTTTCCATGTAGGCAGCTTGATGCGCCTCCACAAATTCGCGTTCGAAAAGTGCGATGTCTTCCGGGTAGTAGAACTCCACCACATTCAGCGTGCGGTCTACGGCTTGCGGCACCAGCGTGCTCACCACCAGCACATGCGGATACCACTCCACCATCACGTTCGGGTAGTAGGTGAGCCAGACGGCGCCGTGCGAAGGCACTTCGCCGCGGTAGTAGTCAAGAACCGCCTTGTGCCAGCGCCCGTACACCCGTGACCCCGGTTTGGCGAGCGCGTTGTTGATACCGACAGTCTGCACGGAATAGCTGTCGCCGAATTCCCACTTTAGGTCGTCGCAGGTGACGAACTGTCCCAGGCCGGGATGAAACGGCCCGACGTGGTAATCCTCGAGGTACACCTCGATGAACGATTTCCAGTTGTAGTTGCATGCGTGCAGCTCGATGCGATCGAGCATGTAACCCGAAAAATCGAAGTGCCGTACACCCAGCGCGGCCAAATCGCGTGCGACGTCGCGCGGACCGTCAAACAGCAGGCCATTCCAGTTTTGCATTGGTGTGCGACCAAGGTTCAAGCAAGGCTTGTTTGCAAAATGCGGCGCGCCCAACAACTCGCCCTTCAAGTCGTACGTCCAGCGATGCAGAGGGCACACGATGTTGCTGGCGTTGCCGCGACCGTTGAACATCAGTGCCTGCCGATGCCGGCAGATGTTGGACAGCAGCTCGACACCGGCCGGATTGCGGACGAGCATTTGCGCTTCCCCAAGCGCGGGCAGCGCCTGGAAATCGCCGGTGTTGGGCACCATCAGTTCGTGTCCCACGTAGCCCGGGCCGCGCGCAATCAACAGGCGCTGTTCGGCTTCCAGAACACGGGGATCGCAATACCATGAGACGGGGAACTGCGTCGTTGACTGACGCAGACGACCCGCCGAGGCGAGGTCAGACATCGGCCTACCCTTTCGTCACCAAATCGGTTGCTGGCAACCAACCCAACCCAACAACCCGGGACGCTTACGGCTTTGGTCTTCTCGAAAAAAGCCGCCCCGGACCGCTTTGCTAAGTCGGCCGCACGAAAGAATCGTTTGAGGCCGCGTCGTCAATAAGATGATATCATAACCGGCTTTCTGCCATCAGGTCAAGACCTTAGCGCAGTTTGACGACCCCGGCGCCGAGTTCGATTGCGTTGCGGCCGTTGTCAGACGACTCATGCGCGCGCCCAATCCCGTTCATGTCCAAAACAACGGAACCGCCCAAGACTTTCGAAGCCGCCCTGGCCGAACTCGAAGCGCTCGTCGCGTCGATGGAGGGGGGGCAGATGCCGTTGCAGGAATCGCTGGCTGCCTACAAGCGGGGGGCCGCCCTGATCGCGTTTTGCCAGGCAGCACTGACCGATGCGCAGCAGCAGGTCGAAGTGCTGGAGCAGGGGGTGTTGAAACCGTTCGCGCCGGAGGGTGGCGATGGATCCTGACCTCGCGTTCGAGGTCTGGTCGGGCGAGCGCCAACGCCGCATCGAAGACGTGCTGGCGAACGCGGTGTCGCCCGAGGCCGGTATTCCCGTGCCGCTAATCGATGCGATGCGCCATGCGGTGCTCGATGGCGGCAAACGGATGCGCCCGTTGCTGGCCTATGCCGCTGGAGAGTTGACCGGGGCTGATCCACTGCTGGTCGATGCACCTGCAGCAGCGCTGGAAATGATTCATGCCTACTCGCTGGTGCACGACGATCTGCCGTGCATGGACAACGACGTCCTGCGTCGCGGCAAGCCCACCGTGCATGTGCAGTTCGGCGAAGCGACGGCACTGCTGGCCGGCGACGCGCTGCAAGCACGCGCGTTCGAGGTATTGGGCGCGGCGGCGATGCGCGATGTCGGGAATGCGTGCGTGTTGCTCGCGTCCTCCGCGGGTGGCGCCGGCATGGCCGGGGGCCAGGCTATCGATCTCGTTCATGTCGGCCAGCCGATGGCATTGCCCGCGCTGGAAACGATGCACCGGATGAAAACGGGCGCGCTGATCCGTGCGGCTGTATTGCTGGGTGCTGCTTGTGGTCGGGCACTGGCACCACCGGAGCAGCAAGCGCTCGATAGTTTTGCCCTTGCGGCCGGCCTTGCGTTCCAGATTGTCGACGACATTCTCGATGTTGAAGGGTCCGCCGTGCTGCTGGGCAAGACAGTCGGCAAGGACGCCGCCAATAACAAACCCACGTATGTGACTCTGCTTGGTTTGCCGGAAGCCAAGCGCCGCGCCGCAGAGACGCATGCACAAGCCGTCACATCGCTCGCGGCATTCGGCCCCGCGGCGCGTCGTCTGCGCGAAATTGCGGACTGGATTGCACGTCGCAGCCACTGAATGACGAAATTGCCCACGCCCATGTTTCCGCTCCTCGAACGCATCAATTCTCCCGCCGACCTGCGCTTGCTCGATCGTGCGCAATTGCTCGACCTTGCGCGCGAACTGCGCCTGTTTCTGTTGCAGTCGGTCGCGCAGACCGGCGGGCACCTGTCGTCCAATCTCGGCACGGTCGAGCTGACGGTCGCGTTGCACTACGTTTTCAATACGCCGGAAGATCGCGTCGTCTGGGACGTCGGGCACCAGACCTACGCGCACAAGATTCTCACCGGTCGGCGCGAGGCAATGGCCGGATTGCGACAATGGGGCGGTCCGTCCGGGTTCCCGCGACGCGACGAGTCCGAATACGACACGTTTGGCACCGCGCATTCGTCGACTTCGATTTCGGCGGCGCTGGGCATGGCGATCGCGGCCAAATTGAAACACGAACCACGGCACGTGGTGGCGGTGATCGGGGATGGCGCCATGAGTGCAGGCATGGCCTTCGAGGCGCTCAACAATGCGCAAGGCGCCAACATGCTCGTCATCCTCAACGACAACGAGATGTCGATCTCCGAGCCGGTGGGCGCGTTCAACAATTATCTGGCCAAGATCCTGTCGGGGCGCTTGTACAACACGGTGCGACGTGGCGGCAAGGAAGTGCTGGCAAAATTGCCGCCGGTGCACGATCTCGCCAAGCGCTGGGAGGAACACATGAAGGGCATGTTGTTGCCCGGCACGCTGTTCGAGGAGTTTGGCTTCAATTACATCGGTCCGATCGACGGGCATGACCTCGACACGCTGGTGCGCACGTTAGCCAATGTGCGCGAATTGCCGGGCGCCCAGTTCCTGCACGTGATCACGAAAAAGGGCTATGGGTACGCGCGAGCGGAAGCCGAGCCGATCACCTATCACGCAGTCACCAAGTTCGACCCCGAAGTCGGCATGCTGCCGAAGCCGCCGTCGAAGCCGACGTACACGCAGGTCTTCGGTGACTGGTTGTGCGACATGGCGGCGGCCGACGAGCGCATTGTCGGCATCACGCCCGCGATGCGCGAAGGCTCCGGCCTCGTCAAATTCTCCCAGACATTTCCGCAGCGCTATTTCGACGTCGGTATCGCCGAACAGCATGCGGTGACATTTGCGGCGGGACTGGCCTGCGAAGGCATGCGGCCGATCGTCGCGATCTATTCGACGTTTCTGCAACGCGCCTACGATCAGTTGATCCACGACGTCGTATTGCAGAATCTGCCAGTCGTGTTTGCCATCGATCGTGCCGGCATCGTGGGCGCCGATGGCGCCACGCATATCGGCGCCTTCGACTTGTCGTTTCTGCGCTGCCTGCCCAACACCACGGTGATGGCGCCTGCCGACGAAAATGAATGCCGGCAGATGCTGTACACGGCAGCGACATTGGGGTCGCCGGCGGCGGTGCGCTATCCGCGCGGCGCGGGGCCGGGTGTGGCGATCGATCCGGTGATGCGCGCGCTGCCACTCGGCAAGGGTGAAATCAGGCGCGAGGCAAAACGGCGCACCCATCGAATCGCGTTGCTGGCGTTTGGCTCGATGCTGCAGCCGGCGCTGGCGGCGGCCGAAGAACTCGATGCCACCGTGGTCAACATGCGCTTCGTCAAGCCGCTCGACGTCGACCTCGTCATGCGGATGGCGCGCGAACACGACGCGCTTGTCACGATCGAGGAAAACGTCGTGGCCGGTGGTGCGGGCAGCGGCATCGCCGAGGCGCTGGCGGCGGCAGACATTGCCGCCCCGATGCTCCATCTCGGTCTGCCTGATCAGTTCATCGATCATGGGGACCCCGCCTTTCTGCTGGCGCATGTCGGCCTCGACGCCAAAGGCATCGTCAATGCCGTGCACAAGCGCTTCGGTGCGCGCGTCGTCGAATCCCGAGTCAAGCCGGCAGCCTGACACCATCACTCACGTCCATTCGATTCGAGAACGTCATGAACCGTCCCGAACAACCCGGCAAGCTGATGCCGATTCCCGACACGCAATCGGCGCGCGATGAGCGCCATCTGGCCATCGATCAGGTCGGTATTCGCAGCATCAAGTTTCCACTGCAATTTGCCGATCACGATGACGTGGCGCAGCCCACGATTGCGATGGCCAGCGTCGTCGTGGCACTCGCCGAGGATCGCAAGGGCACGCATATGTCGCGCCTCGTGATGTTGCTTGAAGAGCGGATGGCGCCTGGCGCGCCACCGTTGACCGTTGCCGGCATGCGCGCGCTGCTCGACGATCTCGTCGTGCGCCTGGACGCACCCGGTGGACGCATCGACCTCGTGTTTCCATTTTTCGTCCGCAAGATCGCGCCGGTATCGGGCATTGCCAGCCTGCTCGACTATGAAGTGCGCCTGTCCGGCGAACTGGCGAAAGGTCAGTACAGTGCGACGGTGTCGGTGGCCGTGCCGGTGACATCGTTGTGCCCGTGCTCCAAGGAAATCTCCGAATACGGCGCGCACAATCAGCGCTCGACGGTGACGATTGCCGTGCGGCCGAAAGCCGACGTATTGGTGATCGACCTGATCCGCATCGCCGAGGAAGAAGCCTCGTGCGAGCTCTACGGCATCCTGAAGCGCGCCGACGAAAAATACGTCACCGAGCG
>JBDTTY010000029.1:0-12106 GCA_040007975.1 Betaproteobacteria bacterium
GCTTTGGGAAGGTGGCGGTACCCCGCAGCCGGCCGATTGGCTCCTCGCCGCTGCGGTTGCTGCCGCGGCCATCGGCTACGCGGAAGGCGCACGCCTCGCACGGATCATCGGCGGCTGGCAGGTGATCTGCTGGGTGCTCATTCTGGCCTCACCATTTGTGCTGATTCCCACGTGGCTCACCTACGACAGCCGCAGTCTATCGGCCCCGTGGCAAGCGTGGGCGGCCTTCGCCTACGTGGCCGTGATATCGCAGTTTCTGGGATTTTTTGCGTGGTATCGCGGGCTGGCACTGGGCGGCATCGCGGCGGTCGGCCAGACACAACTGCTGCAACCCTTTTTGACGATCGTGGCGTCCGCCTGGCTGCTCGCCGAACCCATCACCACAGCTACCTATCTCAGCGCAGCGCTGGTCATCGCCGCCATCGCGATGGGCCGCCGCGTCTGATCCATTGCTGGAGTCGCGTTATTCGGCTGCCCCTGCGTAGGCCGCTTCGATTTCGCTGGCACGCTGCTTCAGCAACAGCGGTCGCCGCAACTTGAGCGTCGGCGTGAGCAGGCCATTGTCTACACTCCATGGCTCTACCGACGTCACCACGCGTCGCACCCGCACCCATCGCGGAAATTTCTTGAGTTGTTCGTTGGCGCGTCGCACCAGAATTTTTTCGTCGGTCTCCTTCGAGACCGCAAGCAACACGACAAACGGGCGGCCTTCGCCCACCAGCATCACCTGTTCGAAAATCGGGTCGTGCAAAATCGCAAATTCGACGTCCTGCGGGGGCAGCTTTTCGCCATTGGACAGCACCAGAATGTCCTTCGCTCGACCCCGGATGAAGATCTTGCCATCCTTCAATTCCGCCAGATCCCCCGTGTGCAACCACCCATCAGGCAAGACCGCTGCAGTGGCCTCCGGATTGCGCCAATAGCCCTGCATCACATTGGCACCGCGCACCAACAATTCGCCGCTCTCGGCGAACTTGACCTCCATTCCCACCACCGGTGGGCCGACGGATTCGGGCACGTTGTCATCGATCAGGTTGACCGAGATCACCGGCGACGCCTCCGTCATGCCGTAACCCTGCAGCAGCGGCAAGCCCAGGCCGATGAACGTGCGCGCAAGTTCCGGATCGAGTGCGGCGCCGCCGACCACAACCAGTCGCAACCGACCTCCCAGTCGCGCCAATACTGGCGCCGCCACCAGCTTGCGCAACAGCGGCACCATCAACTGGTCAAGCAGACCGCCTTCTCCACAGGCAACGCGATAGCCACGCGCGACACACATGTCGAACAGGCGCTTCTTGGCGGGCGACGCCGCCAGCGATTGTTCGATGCGCGCGCGAAAGCGCTCGAAGATCCGCGGCACCGCAAACATCGCGGTGGGTGCCTGCGACGCCAGGTCATCAGCGATCTGCGCCACGCCGCGCGCATACGCGACCTTGGCACCCAGCGCCAGCGGCAGGTAATAGCCACCGGTGCGCTCGAACATGTGCGAGAGCGGCAGGATTGACAGGAACAGGTCATCGGGGCGCGCCATGTTCGTGGCTCGGCACTGCTCGACGTTGGCCAGGATGTTGCCGTGGGTCAGCATCACGCCCTTGGGTCGACCCGACGTGCCCGACGTGAAGCAGATCGTGGCGAGCGCATCGGGCGCAACGTCCGCCACGGTAAAGGTCTCGGCTTGCGCCGGCAGCCACGCCGCCGAAGTTGTTGCGGTTTCGTTGGCGTCAGGACGCACGATCACGCGTGGTGGCAACGGTTGCAGCGGGTCTTCGACCTTGACCAGTGCTGCCGCGATGCGCGAATTCTCGACGATCAGCACGCGTGCCTGTGCGTGCCCCGCGCACCACGCCACGTTGTCGGGATTGTCGTCGACATAAAGCGGGACGACGACAAGCCCCATGCCTAGTGCAGCCAGATCGATCGCCACCCACGTCACGCCATTGCGCACGCAAAGCGCGATCCGATCTCCGGGCTGCAAGCCTTCCCGGCCAAATGCGGCCTGCCATCGCGCCGCCATCGCCGCGACCTCACTGGCCGCAACATCGCGCCACGCGTCATCGACAAAGTGGCGATACAGGAGATGCGATGGCGACCGGTCCATATGTTGCAAAAAAAGATGTGCGATGTTGCCTGCCACGCTGCCCCCTTGATTGCCCGTCATGCGCGAGGTGCTTCGTTCGATGACCGATTGTGCCAACTTGGGCGCCGACAATCCATCGCGCGTCTTGGTGGCCGTTCGCTATACTGCGCCGCAAGGAGGACACCATCGATGGCCACCATCAAGATCGTGCGCAAGCATGCGCTGAGCCACAAGAAGGCCCGGGACGTCGCGGAAAAGATCGCGAAGGACCTGCAAAAGCGCTACGAACTCGAATTCGAATGGGATGGTGACGAGGTCGAGTTCGAGCGGCCCGGAGTCACCGGCCGGTTGGCCGTGGCCAAGGACAAATTCCTGCTCGACGTCAACCTGGGGTGGCTGCTGTCCGCGCTCAAGCCGGCATTCGAGAGGGAAATCAACGCCCAGTTCGACAAATTGGTGGGCAAAGCCTGAGTCCGCGCGGCGCTAATGCCGCGCCGACGCAGGTTCAGACAGGCGAAAGGCCAACGGGTCGAGAAACGCGTCGTTGGCGCCGCCGACAATAGCCTCGAGAATATCGGATTCGCGCGTTTGCACGGTCTCGAGAAAGGCCGCTGCCCCTTTCATCTGAAGGAATGCCGCAAAACCCCGCTCGAGAAAATCCTGCAGCGCACCCAAACCGGCCATGCGCGCCGGCTGCCGCATCATCGTCAGCGCCGCTCGGATCAGCGGTTTACCAACATAGCGATCCAGCGCGCCACCCACCTCGACGATCAAGCCGATCTGCCGCCGGCGCAACGAAATGTTGCCGGCACGGCGGTAGGCGCGGCAATAGTCGTCGACCGAAAAATGGCCATCGGCACGCGGCAGCCGCGACAGCAGTGCGCGATCAAGCTCCTGGGACAACGCGTTCAACTCCATCGCAAGCGCTGCGGTGTGCACAACACCTGGCGGCAGCACCTTCACCAGCACGGGTACCACGCGCGCGAGATCGGCATCACGCCGGCTGAAATCAGCCGTGCCGTAAAGATCATTCTGAAAAAATTCGAACGCCTTCGTGTAGCGCGGGTCGGCGGCCAGATCGGCGTACGTCATGCGCAGTCGCCGGGCCTGCCAATGCGCGACCCGGTCGAGCGCGCCAGCAAGAATGGGGTTGCCGGTACGCTCACCATGCAGGCGCGCGACACGCTCCAGTTCGCGGACGAGAGCGTCTTGGGCGGCGCTTGCGGTGTGGGCTTCGGCCATGGAACGGAGTGCCATGCAGCAGGCGAGCGCAAGTCTAGCAGGCGTCGCGCTGCGCATTAGATTGTTTGCTCTACGGGGGCTGGCTATCGTCGGTCGGTGTCGCATTTTTCGCTGAAGATCAATCGTCGCACGTTCATCGCCGCCGGCGCGATGGGCATTGGTGCGCTCGCGCTGGCCGGATGGTTAAAAGGTTCGCCGCCGCCGGCTGCAGGGATCGCACCGCATCTCGACGAGGATGGCCGGGCCATCCTGCGCGCCGTTGCGCCGGTGCTGTTGATGGGTGCATTGCCGAGCGAGCCTGCGGCGCACGCGGCGGCCATCGACCAGACGCTGGCTGCGCTCGAAACAGCGATTGGCGGTCTGCCCGTCGCCGCCCAAGGCGAACTTGCCCAATTGTTTGCTCTGCTGACATTGCCCCCCGTGCGGATCGCCGTTGCCCGCATCGACGCGCCGTGGGCCGAGGCGTCGCCCGATCAGGTGCGTGCATGCCTTGATCGCTTTCGCGGCAGTTCGTTGCTGTTGTTGCGGGCCGCCTATGATGCGTTGCATCAGCTCACGTTTGCCGCGTGGTATGGCAGTCCTCGCTCGTGGACCGCGATCGGTTATCCCGGTCCGCCCGCACTGACATGACGGATTTGCACACCGCCGCGCTGCCTCACGGCGCGCGCCCCGTCGACGGGAATTCGATGACCGCGCCCTTTCCTTCTGCCGTTGCCGATCCTTGGGCCGCCGACGCGCGCGCAAAGTGGCACATTGTGGATGCTTCAACGCTCGACGTTGACACGACGCTCGACGCTGACGTGGTGATTGTCGGCAGTGGCGCCGGCGGCGGCACCGCCGCCGAAATTCTGGCCAACGCGGGTCTGCATGTCCTGCTGGTCGAAGAGGGCCCCCTCAAATCTTCGCGCGATTTCAACATGCGCGAGTCCGAGGCGTATCCGCAGCTGTATCAGGATTCCGCGGCACGCAAGACGCGCGACAAGGCCATCAATATCCTGCAGGGGCGTTGTGTCGGTGGTGGTACCACCGTCAACTGGACCAGTTCGTTTCGCACGCCATCCACCACCCTCGCCTATTGGCGGGAGCATTTCGGTCTCATCGAATTCACCGACGCGACGCTGGCGCCGTGGTTTGCGCGCATGGAGGCACGCCTTTCCATCGCGCCGTGGGAGGTTGCACCTAACGCCAACAACGAAGCGTTAGCGCGTGGCGCCCGCAGCCTCGGGATCGCAGCGCCGCCCATTCGCCGCAACGTCAAAGGTTGCTGGAACCTGGGCTACTGCGGCATGGGGTGTCCGACCAACGCGAAACAATCGATGCTGGTCACGACAATTCCTGCTGCACTCGCCAAAGGCGCAACACTGATCACGCGGGTGCGCGCGCAGCGATTCGTCACGCGAGGCGATCGTGTGGTCGCGCTAGAAGCGCTGGCCATGAATCCGGCCGGCACCGCACCGACCGCGCGTCGCGTCACGCTACGCGCCACGACCTTCATTTCGGCCGCCGGCGCAATCGGCACGCCGGGGCTGCTGTTGCGCAGCCGCCTGCCCGACCCGCTTGCACTGATCGGGCGACGAACATTTCTCCATCCGTCGGTGGTGTCCGCAGCCGCCATGCCCGAAGTCATCGATGGCTTTGCCGGCGCGCCGCAGACCATCTACTCCGACCACTTCCTCAACACACAACCGGTCGACGCTGCGATCGGGTACAAGCTCGAAGCACCTCCGCTGCATCCGATCCTCACCGCCATCACGTTGTCCGAAGACGGCGAGATGCACGCTCGCTCGATGCGCGAGTTTCGCAATCTGCAGGTCGTGATTGCGCTCTTGCGCGACGGCTTTCATGCGGACAGTCCGGGCGGCACCGTGCATCTGCGCGACGATGGCACGCCGGTGCTCGACTATCCGTTGACGCCCTATCTGTGGGACGGCGTGCGCCGCGCATTCATGGCGATGGCAGAGATCCAGTTTGCGGCCGGCGCGAAAACAGTCCGCCCCATTCACGGGACGGGCTTTGAATTCACGAGCCTTGCACAGGCGCGTGCGGCAATCGCGAGATTCGATCTCGCCCCGATCACGACACGTGTGGTGTCCGCGCATGTGATGGGGGGCGCGCCGCTCGGCCCCGACCCTCGCCATGCCGTCGTCAACGTCGAGGGGCGACATCATCTGCTGCGCAACCTGCATGTAATGGACGGCTCGCTGTTTCCGACGTCGATCGGTGCCAATCCGCAACTGTCGATTTACGCACTCGCTGCGCGCCTGGCGTCGGGACTTGCAGAGACGCTCAGGCCGGCCACCGCTGCAATCAAGTCGCAGTCGCGCGCTTTAGTGTGACTGCTCTAGACATATTGCGTAACTTGAGCTTCAAGCGTGCCTCGCACGCGTGACTTCATTCACAGGAGAACACCTCATGCGCAATTCAATCGAATTTCGTTCCACCCCCGTTGGCGACGCCGTGATGAACGCCTCGCGTCAAATGTGGCTTGCCGGTCTCGGCGCTGCCGTCGTCACGCGCGACTGGGCGCAAGCAGAAGCGGGTCAGGTATTCCGTACGCTGGTCAAGGAAGGCACCGCAGTCGAGTCACGCACGATTCGTCTGGTTGGCGACCGTCTCGAAGGTTCGTTCGCCGTTGCCAACTCGATCTGGAAGCAGGCACGCACGACGGTGCAGGCCACCGTCAAGCAAGCGGCCGACACGGCGGTCACGCTGGTGCAAAGCAATCTGCCGAAGTCGTTGCCGAAGGTGACGTTGCCCGCGATGTTGAAGCCGGTGGCACCCGCCAAGGCCGCGAAACGCGCCAAGCGCGCCGTCAAGTCCAAGCGTGTCGCATCAACGCGCGCGCCCAAGGCAGGCAAGCGCGCTAAGCGCGCGACGAAGACCGCCACGCGCAAGTAATTCTCCGCTACCATTGAAAGCGATAGGGCGCCGCCACCGGCGCCCTTCGCCTTGAATGATGACAAGGAGAGCCATGCCGGACCCGAAAACTTCCAGGCGTGCACCGCCCGTCCGGAAGCGCGTTGCAGGCCGCAATTCCCCCGCGACACCGCGCAAGCCAAGTATCGGGCTTGCATTGGCCGGTGGCGGCCCGCTGGGTGGCATCTACGAAGTTGGAGCGCTGCTGGCATTGGCCGATTCGCTCGACGGCCTCGACTTCAACGACCTCGACGTCTATGTCGGCGTCTCGTCTGGCGGTTTCGTCGCTGCGGCATTGGCCAACGGCCTGTCGCCAGCACAAATGTATCGGCTCTTCATCGACGATGGAGCCGACGCGGCACTCAAACCCGAAATTTTTCTGCGCCCCGCGTTTGGCGAATTCGGCCGCTGCCTGGCTGCACTTCCGGGTCTTGCGACGCGTGCCACGATGCAATATCTGCGCGACCCGTTTCATCACGGAGTCGCCGAGTCTTTCGCCACGTTGGCGCGCGCGATCCCCACCGGATTCTTCGAAAATCGCGCGATTGACGCGTTTCTCGCGCGGCTATTTGCAGCACCCGGTCGCACCAATGATTTTCGCGAGCTGAAGCACAAGCTTTTTCTCGTGGCCACCAATCTCGATACCGGCGCGTCCGTCACGTTCGGCCCCAATCAACACGCCCATGTCCCGATTTCCCGCGCGATCGAGGCGTCCAGCGCATTGCCCGGCTTGTTTCCACCGGTCGTGATCGACGGCTCCTACTACGTCGATGGCGCCCTCAACAAGACGCTGCATGCGTCCGTGGCGCTCGACGAAGGCGTGCAGCTGCTGCTGTGCGTCAATCCGCTCGTGCCGTTTGACGCGAGCGCCGCGACACGCGGCAAGCACCTGACCGTCGATAAGCTCAATAAGGGCGGACTCCCGCTGGTACTGGCACAAACGTTTCGCGCCATCATCCATTCCCGGATGAAGACCGGCATGGAAAAGTACAACAAGCAATATCCGGACGCCGACATCTTGCTGTTCGAACCCGACCGCGAAGATGCGGACATGTTTTTTGCCAATATCTTCAGCTACTGGCAGCGCAAGCGCCTGTGTGCCATGGCCTTTGCCAAGACTCGGCAGAGCCTGCTCGCACGGTCCGCACATTTGCAGCCACTATTGCTGCGCCACGGGATCACGCTGCGCGTGGACAAGTTGGAGGAATCGGTGCGCAACGTGCATGTGGCCGTCAACGACGCACGACCGCTGCGACCCGATGTGAAGACCAGCAGCGTTCGCCAGACCAAGCGTGAATTGCGCCATGCGCTCGACACACTCGAACGTGCGATTGCCGTGGTGCGCTGAGCTCACCGCCCCGTTTTGCGCCAAGGCACCTAGGCATTACACTGGTCGGCTCATGGCCGAGAAGAAGACCCCGCGACGCACGCGCGAACGCATCCTCGAAACCAGCCTCGTGCTGTTCAATCGATTTGGCGAGCCGCACATCACGACGGCCGACATCGCCGACGAGATGAATATCAGTCCCGGCAATTTGTATTACCACTTCCGCAACAAGGACGACATCATCGGCGAGCTGTATGCCGGTTATGAGGCCACGGTCCTGCCGCTGTTGACAGTGCCGCAGGAGCCCGCTCCCGGCGTCGAAGACTTGTGGTTCTTGCTGCATACGCTGTTTGAGCGCATGCGCGAATATCGATTTTTGTACCGCGATCTCGACGAAATCACGTCGCGCAATCGCAAACTGGCGATGCGCGTTGCGGAACTCACCCGGCGTGGCGAACGCACCGTGATAGAGTTGTGTCGAGCCTTGGTGCGCGGTGGTCAGATGCTTGCCACCGAACGCGAAATCGGCGCGGTCGCAACCAACGTGGTGCTGGTATCCACGTACTGGATGTCGTGGCAGCGTGTCGCGGGTTTGGCAGCCGGTCAACCCGGCGACCGCCACGACGTCAGTCTTGATCTCGCGGCCTATCAGGTTCTGGCCTTGATTGCGCCCTTTCTGGTCGGCGATGGTCGTGCATTGATCGAGCGTCTCGGCGACGATTATCTTTAGCGCGCGCACGCGCGGAGGAGCGACGATGGCGAAGAAATGGGCAAAATTTCCGCACGCCGACAAGGCCTATCACTACGACGCGGCAGCACTGAAGAAAAATTGGGCACGCCTGCATCGCGGTGACGGCGAGCCCTTCCCGAAGGACACGGATGTGCTGGCTGCCTGGCAGCACTTTCATGCCGGTGAGTTTCAGCAGGCGGTGGAAACGGGCAATGCAGCAGGCGGCGCTGGCGTCAATGCCGCCGTCAAGGCGCAGGTGGTCTATGCGAGCTATCTCGAGAAACCTGGCGCCGGCAAGTTGGCACTTCTCGAAGAAGCGGCCGGCTGGGCCGAAGAGCGGCGCACCGACGCGCCCAACGACGCCAACGCCCATTACCTTTATGCCTATGCACTCGGTCGTTACAGCCAGGGCATCAGTGTGGCCAAGGCGCTGGCGCAGGGCTTTGGCGGCAAGATCAAGGATGCACTGCTGACCGCGTTAAAGCTCGATGCCAAGCACGCCGATGTCCATACCGCCTACGCGTCGTATCAGGCCGAAGTGATCGACAAGGTGGGTGGCATCGTCGCCAGTCTCACCTATGGCGCCAAGAAAGATTCCGCGGTCGAACATTACGACAAGGCGGTCAAGCTCTTTCCGGAGTCGGCGATTACCCGGATCGAGTACGGCAACGGACTCATCATGCTGTTTGGCAAGGGCAAAATCGCCGACGCCACAAAGCTCTACGAGCAGGCCGCCGCGCAGAAGCCGCTGGATGCGATGGAGCGGTTGGACGTCGAACTTGCTAAGTCCGAACTGGAATAGACTCAACCAACGAAATCGCCGACCAACCTGATGTCGCAACCTGCCTTGATGTCACCGCTCGACCGGATACGACGCGCCGCCATCGCGCTGATCTTTGCCAGCCTGTTGCCGGCGCTGCCCGTGGTGGCCCAAAACAAGGGAGCACCTGCCACAGCCCCTGCCATTGCGCCGGCGGCGGCGCCTGCCAAGGCTGTCGAGCGGATCGACACGCTGCGTCGCATTCGGGACGCCGGCAGGATTCTGATCGGCGTACGCGAATCGAGCGTTCCATTTTCGTTTCTCGACGCGCAAAAGCAACCGCAAGGGTATTCGGTGGATTTGTGCATGCGTGTCGCCGACACGATCAAGGCCGAATTGAAAATGCCCCGCCTCGACGTGCGCTTTGTGCAGGTGTCGTCGTCCAATCGCATCCCGATGCTGGTTGACGGCAAGATCGATCTCGAATGCGGATCCACCACCAATACGCGTGACCGGCAAAAGCAGGTCGCGTTTGCGTATACGACTTTTGTTGCCGGCATCAAGATGCTGGCCAAGCGCAGTGCCAATATTTCCAGTATCGAGGACCTGCGGGACAAGAGCGTCGTCGTGACCAGCGGAACCACCAGCGAGAAGATTCTGCAGACGATGAATTCCGAACGCGTGTTGAACATGAACATCATCGCGTCGAAAGACCACGCCGAGTCTTTCAAGGCCGTCGAAGATGGCAAGGCTGTTGCATTTCCGATGGACGACGTGCTGCTGTACGGCCTTATCTCCAAGTCGAAGAAGCCGGACGACTTCGTGGTCGTCGGCAAATATATTTCGGTGGAGCCGTACGCGATCATGCTGCGCAAGGACGAGCCGGCCTTCGAAAAGATCGTCAATCGAGCGCTGATCGACCTGTTCCAGTCGGGCGAGATCCGCCGGATATACGCGAAGTGGTTCAACACCAAGGATCTGGTGGTGCCACTCAATCAGTATTTGCGTGAAGCATTTGCCACGCCTAACACCTATCCGGCGTGGCCGTGACGCAAAGTCAATGCGGCGATCCTGCAGGCGAGGCTTTGGCCTCGTACTACGGTCGCCGCGAGGCTTAAGCCTCGCCTACAGGGTTCTCGCCTTCGGTCGCAACGATTGATCAGCCGATACCGGCCGCGGTGGCCGCGTCCCCAGGGTCGAGGTCGCCGTCACGCGGCCACGGTGCCATCAGTGTCACCAACACCAGCCGCTCGAACTCGGCGGCGAACCGTTCGATGATGTGCTCGGGATCAGGGCAGAACCCCAGATCGGTGATCAGGCCAAATTGCACGGTGCCGTTGTACGAAAGGATCGACACACCCATGCCGATGTCGCCCGACTGCGGCACCCAAAACATCAAACTGTCGATCCGTTTGCCGGCAAGGTAGAGCGGCTCCTGCGGCCCCGGCACATTGGTCATGACCGAAGTTGCATTGCGCGACAATGCATGCAGCAACACTTCCTGCAACGCCTTGGGTGCCGCGCCCATCGCGGCCAGCAAACCCAGGGCAAGAACGGGCTGGAACGAACCCTTGAGTGCGTTCATGTTGGCGCGCACCGCGTATAGCCGCTGGACCGGATTTTCGATGCCAATGGGCAAGTCGAGAAATACGAGTCCGAATTGATTGCCGAGTTTGTACGCCTTCTCCATTGGCCGCAGATTGATCGGCACCAGCGCGCGAATCATCACGCCGTCGACGTCGTCGCCTTTGTTTACCAGATAGCCGCGAATGGCACCGGCAACACACGACAGCAGCACGTCATTGACCGATGCACCCAGGGCCCGGCCGATGGTCTTGATGTCGGACAGCGGCAACGGGTCCGCCCACGCCACGCGCTTGCCGACACCCGGCTTGCCTTTGAAACGCGTGGTCGAGTCCTGCGGCATCAGGACGAGTTTTGTAATCTCGGCGGTGAGGGCCGTCCCTTGACCGGCAAGGGCTACTGCCTTGCCGGGATCGGACCAGAGCCCGACACCTTTTTCGAGGATCGTCGCGCCGATCTTGCGGGCGGTATCCATCGCGCCGGAAAACGGCGCGAGCAATTGACCCAATGCGTCGTCCGGCGCGTCCTTGCGCCGCGGACGCGGCTCGAACGGCATCGCCGGTGGTCCATTGGGCGCTGCATCGGTCATCGAGAGCATGACCCGCACCAGTGCAATCCCGTCAGCGTAGCAATGATGGATGCGCATCACCACCGCGCTGCCACCCTGATAGTTGTCGACCAGATGAAACTGCCACATCGGCCGCGCCGGGTCGAGCGGCGTGGTGGTGAGCCGCGACACGAAGGCCTGCAGTTCTTCGCGGCCCGCGGCACCGGGCAACGCGGTGTGCACGACATGGCGCTCGATATCGAAATGCCGGTCGGTTTCCCAAAACGCCATGCCCGTCATTTCGACCGCGCGCTGTTTGAAGCGACGAAACACGAGAAAGCGTTCGGCCACGACGTCGCGCAGGCGCGGCAACGCCATGCGCTCGCGAAACTGCAGTACCCCGCAAATCATCATCAGATTCTGCGGGCGATCCATGCGCAGCCACGCGGTGTCTACCGCAGAAATTTTTTCGCGTTTGGTAGTCGCGGCCATGGTCGTGCGGGTGAAGGAGGTGTTTGACTAGCGCGCGTGCGTTGCGCGTGCCTTTGCGTTCGCGCTAAAGTAGCACGAATTTCCGGTACAGGACGAGGAGTACATCATGGCGGCAGCCCCGAAAAAAGACGATCTCAAGACCAAATTCGAAGCCGCTGCCGGTGCGGCCAAGCAAACCAAAAAGAAGCCCGACAACGCAACGCTGTTGAAGCTCTATTCGTACTACAAGCAGGCCACCGACGGCGACGTCCAAGGCAACCGACCGGGCGGCTTCGATTTTGTCGGCGGCGCCAAATTCGATGCGTGGTCCAAGCTGACCGGCATGAGCAAAGATGAAGCCATGACCAACTACGTGAAACAGGTCGACAAGCTCAACCGCGAGTAGGTCAACGCGATGTAGGCGAGGCTTGTATCTTGAACCCCGACCGGTG
>JBDTTY010000030.1:0-12088 GCA_040007975.1 Betaproteobacteria bacterium
GCGGCGGGACTTGGCAACGCGCGACTCGCGCCGATGGTGGGCTTGAACGCGCCGGTGGTGCCCAACAAGGGACACATCCTCGTGTTGGAACGCGTGCAGCCCTTTTTGTCGATACCGCTCGAAACGATCCGCCAGACTGACGAAGGCACCGTGATGATCGGCGACGCGCAACAGGATCGCGGTTTGGACGCCACGCTCGACCCTGCGATATTGACCGCGATGGCGCAACGCGCGATACGCGTATTTCCGCAGTTGCGCGACGTGCGCGTCAACCGCACGTGGGCCGCATTGCGGGTAATGTCGCCCGACGGCTATCCGATTTACGCGCAGTCCGTCACGCATCCCGGCGCGTTTCTCGTGACGTGCCACAGCGGTGTCACGTTGGCCGCCGCCCACGCCTTCGATCTGGCACCGGCCATCGCGCTCGGCCAACTGCCATCGACGATGCATCCGTTTGCAATTCAACGCTTCGATGTTCGCGCGGCTGCCTGACCGTCCAGGCGCTCGCGCGTCTGTCGAACTCGTGGTCGATGGCATGTCCGTGGACGCTCGTGATGACGATACCGTGGCGGCGGCGATGCTGGCGGCGGGGTTGCTGCAATGCCGAACCACACCGGCAACTGGTGCACCACGCGCGCCACACTGCTTGATGGGGGTGTGTTTTGAATGTCTTGTCACCATCGACGGGCGCGGCAGTCAGCAGGCTTGCATGGTGGCGGTTGCGCCAGGGATGCGCGTCGAAACGCAGCACGGTGCGCGCTCGTTCGGCACTGATCCGGCCGCGTCCGCATGAATAGTATCGATGTCGCCGTGATCGGCGCTGGTCCCGCAGGTCTTGCCAGCGCAACGCGCTGCCGTGAATTTGGCCTCGACGTCATGTTGTTCGACGAACAGCCGACACCGGGTGGGCAGATCTATCGCGGTATTACTCGCAGCCCACTCGCTGATCCCGCACTTTTGGGCGACGACTATTGGCAAGGTGGGCCGCTGGTAGAAGCGTTCGCGATGTCGGGTGCGATTCATGTACCTGCGGCCACCGTGTGGTCGCTCACCGCGAATGCGGACGGCTTCGCATTGGGTGTGGCCGCGGGGCCATCCGGCGCGCGCACGGCACGCATCGTGCAGAGTCGCGCAGTGATAGTCGCAACCGGCGCGATCGAGCGCCCCTTTCCGATTTCGGGTTGGACCTTGCCCGGTGTGATGACGGCCGGTGGCGCGCAGATTCTGTTGAAAGCCAGTGGGGTCGTGCCGCAGGGACGCACGGTGCTTGCCGGATGTGGGCCCCTCTTATGGTTGCTTGCGTGGCAGTATCTGCGCGCCGGGGTGGTGGTCGATGCATTGCTCGATACGACGCCGCGCGGCCGGATGGTGCATGCGTTGCGCCACGCCGTGGACTTTGCGCGATCGCCTTACTTTGCCAAAGGTCGCGCAATGGTGCGGGAGGTTCGCCGCCACGTGCGCGTGATCGAGCACGTGAACGCGTTGGCCATCGAAGGCGACACGGCCGCCCGTGCGGTCCGCTACGCTGTCGGAGGCCGGTCATCAACGGTCGTCGTGGATCAAGTGCTGCTGCATCAGGGGGTCGTGCCTGACGTCAATCTTGCGCAGGCGGCCGGTTGCACGTTGGCGTGGAATTCGTTGCAGGCCTCGTTTGCGCCGATGGTGGATGCGTGGGGTGGGTCTGACGTCGCCGGTCTGTATGTCGCCGGCGATGGCGCTGGCATTGCCGGCGCGTTGGCGGCGCCGCCGCGCGGGCGCCTCGCCGCATTGTCGGTGGCCAATGCTCTGGGTCGCATCAGCCATGTCCTGCGGGACACGATGGCGCGGCATGACCGCGCCGAACTTGCGGTGAGCATGCGCGGGCGCACGTTTCTTGACACGCTTTTCCGTCCGGCGGACGCATTTCGCTTGCCGACGGGCCCGACGCTCGTGTGCCGCTGTGAGGAAATCGACGCGCAGACAATTGTCGAACTCGCGCGCCAAGGGTGCGCGGGCCCCAACCAGATGAAGGCCTTCACGCGTTGCGGCATGGGCCCGTGTCAGGGCCGCTTCTGCGGATTGACCGTGACTGAACTCATCGCGCGCGAGCAACACCGCGAGCCCGGCGACGTCGGCCACTATCGGCTGCGGTTTCCGGTCAAGCCGATCACGCTGGCGGAGCTGGCAGCCATGCCCACCAATCCGGAGGCCGTACAGGCCGTCGAGCGACCGTAGACAATGGGGGTCAACCGTCAAAACGTACCGTAGGCGAGGCTTCAGCCTCGCGTGATGTACCGTAGAAGTGGCTTCGGTGTCGTTCGTCAGCTCGTAGCATAACGGTCCATTCTTTGCGAGGCTGCAGCCTCGGCTACGGAATGCCAACTTCACCCGGCGTATACTTTTTGCATGGCCGCTCCCGCACCCATCGAACAACTTGTCGTCGCGATCAGTTCGCGCGCGCTGTTCGACTTCGAGGAAGAAAATCAGGTCTTCGAAACGGCGGACGACCGCGAGTACATGCGGCTGCAGCTGGAGCGCATCGAGCAGCCGGCCAAACCCGGCGTAGCGTACCGCTTGGTGCGCAAGCTGCTGGCGTTCAACGCCGACGCAATCAAGCGCGTCGAGGTCGTGATCCTTTCGCGCAACGACCCCGTGTCGGGGTTACGTGTATTCCGCTCGGTGAAGGGCGCCGGCTTGGCCATCGAGCGCGGTGTGTTCACGCGCGGCCGCGCGCCGTTCGGCTATCTCGAGGCGCTCAAGGCCAACCTGTTTCTTTCCGCCAACGCTGAGGACGTGCGATCCGCACTCACCGCAGGCTTTCCTGCGGCGATGGTCTATACGCAAACCGCCAGCGAAGATCCGCATACCGATGAAGTGCGCATCGCCTTCGACGGCGATGCGGTCCTGTTTGCGGACGAAGCGGAGCGCGTTTATCGGTCTCAGGGTCTCGACGCGTTCCAGACGCACGAAGCCGATCACGCCGCACGACCTTTGCCGCCCGGACCCTTCAAGCCGCTGCTCCAGGCATTGCACCGACTGCAATTGGCAGACGACCACGGCAATGTGCCGATGCGCCTGCGTACCGCTCTTGTTACCGCACGTTCAAGTCCCGCCCACGAACGTGCCATTCGAACGTTGATGGACTGGAACATCGAAGTGGACGAAGCGATGTTTTTGGGCGGCCTCGAAAAAGGTGAATTCCTGCGCAATTTTCAGCCGGATTTCTTTTTCGACGATCAGACGCGGCACGTCGAGTCCGCGTCGGCCCACGTCCCGTCCGGACACGTGCTGCATGGCGTGGCCAACGAACGTTAGATGCGCCATCACGATGTCACGTCCTGACAACGTCAGCGGGAGACTCTCCGTGTTCGGTCGGATCTGGGGAGGCGCAGTCCTGTTGGTACTGATGTCGGCGGTGGCTCATGCATCGACGACGACCATCGCCAGCAGCGCCAATCCCGGCTTTGTGGGCCAGTCCATCACGTTCACGGCCGTCGTCGCCGTCAATGGCGCCGAGCCGACGGGCACCGTCCGGTTTGCCGATGGCGTGACGGCGATCAGCACGTGCGACGCGGTGGCGTTGACCGGCGCCGGCAACACCAGGACAGCGACGTGCACGACCGGTGCCCTCACTCTGGGCGCGCATTCGATCAGTGCCTTGTATGCGGTCGACCCCGTCAACGGCGTGTCTGCGGGCTCGCTCGTACAGGTGACCGCGCCGTCGGTACCCGGCACCGCAACCATCGTCAGCAATCCCTACGGCACGTTGACAGTCACCGGCGCCACGCTGTTCGGCAACACGATATCCAGCATGTCGAACAACGTCGTGATCCAGTTGGGCAAGGTGCCCGGATCAACGGGCGCAGCCGCGGTATTCGATTTTCAGGGTCTCAATATCGGCCCCGACAGCGAAGTTTGGATCCGATCCGGTGCTGCGGGGCAAGTCGTGCGTCTTGTCGACTCCAGTGCCAGCGCGAGCGCAATCGGTGGTTACCTCACGGCCAACGATTTTGGCGGCGGCGGGTTCCCCGTTTTGTATTTGAAAAACAGCAACGGTGTGGCGATCCATGCCGGGGCTGCGGTCAATGGCCAGGCCGGCGTGATCATCGATACGCTTGGTGCGACGTGGACCGAGGGTCGGGCCTTGGTCAACAACGGTGTGATCGACGCCGGCCCGAGTCTCGAAATTCTCGCCTCCAATGTCACCGGCAGCGGCGAACACCGGGGCGACAACATCATGATTCACACGTTTGGCAACGCACACAACCCGATTGACGGCAATTACTATCTGCACAACGGCTTGCTGCTGCAAGCGACCTCTAACGTCGACGTCGCGTTGACGCTGAACGCGTACGGCAGCACGCCGCAGGTGTTCAATTTCCGCGTCGTGCGCAACAACGGCGTTACGCTGCGCATGCCGTCAGCCTGGCCATCGGGATGGGCGATCCCCGCCAACAATGCGGTGGTGGCGCCGGGCGACGTGCGTCCGGCGGGGATGCCGGATCCTGGCTATGGCGGCGGCAGCATGATCGTGCAAGCAGAAGGTCGCATCACCCTTGGCGCCACCGCCACCGGCGACTTCGCGTTCCCGGGCGCCGTCGTGCTGAAGTCCGACGTGGCAATCGACACCAATGGCGTGCTTGTCAATCAAGGCTGGACGGCGTCAGGGCGCGCGTTCCAAGGAGTGTTCTTCGAGGCGCCGAGCATAGGCAGCAGCAGCTTCATCCGCGTATATGGCAATGACTTGAACTGGGTCAACTTCAGTACGTTTCCCGCGACGCCGGTGCGCGCGTTGGCGCTGGTCCGCAATGTTGACGGCAGCGCAAGCTACGCATCGTCGGATGCCACCGCACCGCACCTCAATACGTATTCGACATTGATCAACACGGCCGCCGCGGGCGGTTGCTGGACGTGTCTCCTCGAAACGGCGCCGGTGAACATGACCGGGCCGTGATTGCACACAACAATCATCGTTGTGACGTGGTGCGACCCTGCTGCAAATACTGGCGCGGCTCGACGCACACGACAGGGAAACCGGCGGTTAGTCCAACATGCGTCCGAAGAACGGATACTGGGGATCGGTGTATCCCGGCGTTGATGGATGTCCGGGTGCCACCAGCGAATCGACCATTGCCTCATCGTCGTCGGACCATTGGGTACCGATCGCATCGACATAGTCCTGCCATTGCTGCAGTGTGCGCGGACCCGCGATGATGGATGTGATGATGCGATTGGCCCACAGCCAGGCAAGTGCAAATTGTGTCAGCGATCGCCCGGTTTTGGCCGCATGCTCGCGCAGTTGCTGCGCGATCACAAACGACGCGGGCCGGATTTCGGTTTCCATCATCCGACGGTCGCCGCGGGCGCCGCGCGAATCTTCGGGCAATGGCGCGCCTGGCATGTATTTGCCCGTCAATACGCCGCGCGCGATCGGGGAATAGGAGGCGATGCCGATGCCATAGTGATCGCACGCCGGCAGAATTTCGACTTCCGGTATTCGGTTCAGCAGGTTGTAATAGGGTTGGCAGACGACGGGCAGCGCAACACCTTGCGCTTCGCATTCGCCGACCACTTCTGCGATACGCCAACCGCGATAATTGGAAACGCCAAAATAGCGAATCTTGCCGGCGCGAATCAAATCGCCCATCGCGCCTACCGTCTCGGCGATCGGGGTATCCGGCTCGTCGCGATGCAGGTAGTAGATGTCGATGACGTCAGTGCCTAGCCGCGCCAGGCTGTCGTTGCACGCGTCAAAGATCCATCGCCGCGACAGGCCGCCATCGAACGGCTTCTTGGTCATTACGTTGCCGACCTTGGTGGCGAGGATCCAGTGCCGCCGGTGCGCCTTGATCGCGGCACCCACGATCTGCTCCGAAACGCCTTTCGTGTAAACGTCAGCGGTGTCGATGAAATTGACGCCGGCCTCACGTGCGGCATCGACGATTCGCTGCGATTCCGCCGCATCGGTGCGATCGCCGAACATCATGGTGCCGAGGCACAGGGGCGAGACTTCTAGACCGCTTGCTCCTAGACGCACATATTCCATTGCCAACTCCCGGTTCGTATAACGGTCGAATATGCAATATCTGGGCGCGTCGTGCAATGGCGCCCGTTATAATCGGGCGCCTTGCCTCAATCGCGGCTCGCCCGCCGCTCTCCATGTCGCACCACATTGCGTCGGCTTTTCGATGAACGTCCTGTTCGAGGACGACGGTCACTTGAAGGCCGGGACGGTACTCGCCGACAACGATGCGTCGCTGCAAGTGGAGGCCATTTCGGGCAAGCGCATCAAGATCAAGTCTGCCAGTGTACTGCTGCGATTTGCGTCACCCGCAGCCGCAGACGCATTGCGCGACGGACAAGCACTGGTGACCGATCTCGACCCTGATTTCCTGTGGGAGGCCAGCGGGGACGGCGAATTCGGGTTTGCCGATCTGGCGCGGGAGTACTACGGCAGTACGCCCAGCGCGGCACAGGCCGCTGCGGTGGCGATTCTGTTGCACGCGTCGCCCATGCACTTCTACAAGAAGGGCAGGGGTCGGTATCGCAAGGCCCCGCCGGAGTCCCTCAAGGCCGCGCTGGCTTCAGTGGATCGCAAGCGCATCGAGGCCGCGCAAATGGCGGAGTGGATCGCGCAATTGCGCGCCAACCGACTACCCGAACCATTGCGGGCGCGGCTGCCAATGCTGTTGTATGCACCGGACAAGAACACGCTGGAATGGAAAGCGCTGGCTGCCGCATGTGAGCAGACGCGGACCAATCCGGTTGAAATGCTGGCCGCCTGCGGTGCGATTCCGTCGACGCATGACTTTCATTTCAATCGCTTTCTTGCCGAAGCATTTCCGCAGGGCGTGGCATTTCCGGCAACCGGTGCGTTGCCGCCGCTGCCCGATTTGCCGCTGGCGCCGGTGCGCGCGTTTTCGATCGACGATGCCGCGACGACCGAAATCGACGACGCCTTCTCGGTGCGGGAGCTGGCCAACGGTAACCACGAGATCGGCATTCACATTGCGGTGCCGGCAGTCGCCATTCCTCGCGGCAGTGCGCTCGACGCCGTCGCGCGCACCCGGCTGTCCACCGTGTACATGCCCGGTCGCAAGCTCACGATGTTGCCGGACGACGCGGTCGCAGCGTTCACGTTGCGCGAGGGTGCCACCGTCCCCGCGTTGTCGCTGTATGTCGAGACCACACCCGAAGGTGTGCCGGTCGCAAGCAACACGCGACTCGAGCGCGTGCCCATCGCGGCCAACCTTCGACTCGATGCGCTAACGGATGTATTTGCGGCACCCTTGCCCTCGCCGCAGGATCCGCCGTGGACGCAGGAACTGCGTACGCTGTGGAAGCTGGTCTTGCATCTGTCGGCGCAACGCGGCAAAAACGACATCAATCGCATCGACTACAGCTATTACGTCGATTGGGATGCCGCCCCGGATGGTCGCATCGCAATTGTCGCGCGTGAACGCGGCAGTCCGCTCGACAAGCTCGTGGCGGAGCTGATGATCCATGTCAACAGTACCTGGGGCCGCATGCTGGCCGATCACGGTGCGGCGGGTCTCTATCGCGTGCAAGCCGCAGGCAAGGTGAAGATGAGCACGCGCCCTGGTGAGCACCAGGGCCTGGGCCTGACGCACTACCTGTGGGCCAGCTCGCCGCTGCGCCGCTACAGTGACCTCGTCAATCAACGGCAATTGCTGGCCGTGGTCACGGGCGACACCGCCCCCTATGCTGACAACGACGCTGATCTGTTCGCGGCATTGGCCGATTTCGAAGCTACCTACTCGCAGTACGCCGAGTTTCAGGACCGCATGGAGCACTACTGGTGTCTGCGCTGGTTGTTGCAGGAAAACATTGCGGAAATTCCCGCGCGTGTGATTCGCGACAACCTGGTCCGTTTCGAGCGCGTGCCCATTGTCCAGCGGCTGGCCGATCTGCCGGCGTCGACGCCGGATGCACCCGTCAATGTGTCCATCACGCGCGTGGATCTGTTGCAGGCCGTGCTCGAATGTCGCGTGGCAGGTCCCGTGGCCGTCGCCGTCGTCGACGCGTGATCGATCGCCGGGCGCACGTGCGTTCATGACGCCGGCATGGCGGACGCATACAATAGCGATCGAAATCATGCGTTCACACCCGCCCTGACGTGCCGCGCCGCGCGACACCGCCGAAGCCAGCGGATCCTTCTGTCGAGCCCGTCGCTGCGCCAAAGGCCGCCGCGCCGGTCGACAAGCGTCCGCGCGGCGCGCCCGCGACCAAAAAAGCAGTAGCCCAACGCGTCACCAAGGCCGCGAGCGGTGCTGCCAATGCAACTCCCGCTGCCGCCGCGGCCGGCCCTGTACGCAAGCCCGCTGCTCGCCGTGTGGTCAAAGCAGCACCTGGCGCCGCGAGTCCGCCCGCTGTCCCCCAGCCTGAATTGGCGCAAGCGGTGCCGATGGCGCCGATGCCGTTTCCGCCCGCGTTGCTGCAGCCTGCCCGACGTGATCGCCTGCTGGCCTATGCCATCGTGGGTTCAGTGCTGATTCATCTCGTCCTGCTGACGCTCCACTTCAAGCCCTTCGACTTGAAGGCATTGAGTGACAAAGGCCCGCCGCTCGAGGTTGCGCTGGTCAACGCCAAGACGCTGGCCAAACCGACCAAGGCCGATATCCTGGCGCAGGCCAATCTCGACGGTGGCGGCAACACCGACGCCGACCGGCGTGCCAAGACGCCGTTGCCCGTGTTGCCCAAGAACAGTCCCGACAGTTCGATCGCGGTGGCCACGCAAAAAGTCGAGGCGCTGGAAAAGCAGACGAAGGAGCTCCTGACGCAATTGCAGGCCAAGCCGGCAGTGGCCTCGATTCAAAAGCCGAGTGAGGCACCGGAAAAAACGGAGCTGCCCACGGCCAATGAGCTGATGCAACGTACGCTCGAAGCGATGCGCCTCGAAGCGCAGATCGCGAAGGACATGGACGAATACCAGAAGCGGCCCAAGCGTCGCTTCATCGGTGCCCGCGCAGAGGAATATCGGTTCGCGCGCTACGTCGAAGATTGGCGATTGAAGATTGAGCGCGTGGGCAATCTCAACTATCCCGAAGCGGCGCGGCAGCAACGCATTTATGGCAGTCTGTTGCTGACGGTGTCGATTCGCAGCGATGGCACGCTTGAAAACGTCGAGATCAATCGCACGTCGGGCAATCGGCTGCTTGACGCGGCGGCGGTCAAGATCGTCGAGATGTCGGGCCCGTTTGCCGTCTTTCCACCTGATATCAAGCGCGATACCGACATCCTGCACATCACCCGCACGTGGACCTTCACGAAGTCCGACTCGCTTGTGGCGAACTGACAGGGCGACCGCGTCGTGGATCACTACGCAGTCATTGGCAATCCTGTTGCGCATTCAAAGTCGCCGCAGATTCACCGTGCGTTTGCGCAGGCTACGGGCCAGGCCATGATCTACGAGCGCCTGCTGGCACCGCTCGATGCGTTTGCGGCGACGGTGGAGGCGTTCGCGGCGCAGGGTGGGCAGGGCCTCAATGTGACCGTACCGTTCAAGCTGCAGGCGTTTGCGCTGGCGCATGCCGCGAGCGATCGTGCGTTGGCGGCTGGCGCGTGCAATACGCTCAAGCGCAATGGCGACGGCTGGTATGCCGACAACACCGATGGCGCAGGCATCGTCCACGACCTCACGCAAAACCTGGGAATTGCGCTGTGTGGCCGCGATGTCCTGGTGTTGGGAGCGGGCGGCGCAGCACGTGGCATTCTGGCGCCGCTGTTCGCGCAGGGCCCGCGCGCGGTCACGCTGTGCAATCGAACGCCGGCCCATGCCGAGGCACTGGCCACCGCGTTTGCCGCGCGCGGTCCGATTTGCGCCATGGCGCCAACGGTGCTGGCGGGTCAATCGTTCGATGTCGTGATCAATGCGACCAGCGCCGGACTGGGCGGCGATGTCGGGCTGCCATGGCCCATAGGTTTGTTTCGCCCCGATGCAATTGCCTACGACATGATCTACGCCGACGGCGAGACCACGTTCCTGCGCTGGGCGCGAGAATGCGGTGCCATGCGCTGCGCCGATGGTCTTGGCATGCTGGTCGAGCAGGCCGCCGAAAGCTTCATGCTGTGGCGCGGTGTGCGCCCTGATACGCGTCGTGTGTTCGACATGTTGCGGCCGCCCGCCTGATGGCGAGCGCGCGTCTCGGACGTAGCTGGCGTTGGGTGGGATGGACGCTGGCCGCACTTGCGATCGCGGTGGTGTTGCTGCAGGTCTGGTATGGCGCGCATATCCTGTGGTGGCGCAGTTATCCGGTAGGCGAGACGTCGTTCATGTCCTATCGGATGGACGAATTGCATGCCAAAAATCCGAAGGCGGTGCTGCGCTACACCTGGGTGCCGTACGAGCGCATTTCGACGAATCTGAAACGCGCAATGATTGCGGCCGAAGATGCCAAGTTCGTCGACCATGAAGGCTTCGACTGGGACGGCATTCAACTGGCTATGGAAAAAAATCAGAAGAAGGGCCGGGTGGTGGCAGGCGGTTCGACGATCACGCAGCAGCTCGCCAAGAATCTGTTTCTGACGCCGTCACGCAGCTATTGGCGCAAAGCGGAGGAAGCGGTGATCACGGTGATGCTCGAAACCTTGATGTCCAAGCGGCGCATTCTCGAGATCTATCTCAATGTGATCGAGTGGGGCAACGGAACGTTTGGCGCCGAAGCTGCCGCGCGCGCGCACTTTGGCGTCTCCGCAGCACAATTGTCCCCCGAGCAGGCGGCACGCCTCGCCGCGATGGCCCCCAACCCCCGCTTCTACGAACGCAATCAGGGCGCCCCCGGTCTCAACCGCAAGATCGGCCTCATCCTCGCCCGCATGCCGTCCGCCGAGTTGCCGTAGTCGACCGTAGACGACCGTAGTCGAGGCTTCAGCCTCGCGCAGTTGGCGCGTTTTGATTGTACGAGGCTGAAGCCTCGACTACGGAAGTGCAAGTGTGGGGTCAGACTCGCGACTATTGCCGAGCTTCGCCGCAATAGTCGTGTGTCTGACCCCACACTTGATTGCGGTTAGAATGCGGGCCTTCCGTCCTGTGCCCGATCTCCTGCCCTTGCACGCTGCCATCCCATGCCCGAAATCCTCGACTCCGAACCCGTCGAGCGCCCCGCAGCACGCGAACGCGTGCAGGACGCACTGGCGGAAATCACGGCACTGCTGCGCAAGCATCGGCTGGTCGAAGGACTCGTCCATGAGCAGCTCGAACACGCGCCAGTAGGCGGCCACGAAGGCCGCGACGAGCTCGTCGAGAGCCTCGTCACCAAGCAGAACAAGGCGCAACTCCAGCGCAAGCTCGATCGGCTGCATCCGGCCGATATCGCGTACATCCTTGAAGCGCTTCCGCTCGACGAGCGGCTCTACATCTGGGATCTCGTCCGCGCGGGTCGCGACGGCGAAATCCTGATCGAGGTTTCCGACGCCGTACGCGAGTCGCTGATCTCGTCGATGGACACCGAAGAACTGGTGGCCGCCGCCGAGACGCTCGACGCCGAGGAACTCGCGGAACTCGCTCCCGACCTGCCGCAGGAGGTCATGGACGATGTCCTGTCGAGTCTGCCGATCGAGGAGCGCGAGCAATTGCGGGCCGCGATGTCCTTCGAGGACGACATGGTCGGCGCGCTGATGGACTTCGAGGATGTGCAGGTGCGTCCCGACGTCACGCTCGAGGTGGTGCTGCGCTACCTGCGCCGCTTTGACGAGCTGCCATCGCAAACCGACCAGATCTTTGTCGTCGATCGCGAGGAAACGCTGTTGGGCATTTTACCGGTCAACAAACTCATCGTGTCGCAGCCGGATGCCCTGGTTGCCGACGTGATGCTGCCACCGGTCATCAAACTCCAGCAGCACGAAAAGGCGGAAGACGCGGCGTCGGCATTTGAGCGGTATGACCTCGTTTCTGCTCCGGTGGTCGACACCAACAACAAGCTGGTGGGTCGGGTAACCGTCGACGAAATCCTCGACTTTGTCCGCGAGCAGGGCGAGGAAGACATGCTGGCACAGGCAGGCTTGCGCGAAGAGGAGGATGTCTTCGCCTCCGTCTGGAAGTCGTTCCAGAACCGCTGGGCGTGGCTGGCCATCAATCTTGTCACCGCCT
>JBDTTY010000031.1:0-11995 GCA_040007975.1 Betaproteobacteria bacterium
GGTGCCGACCGGATTGGCCATCACCCAACCGCTGGTGTCACCGTAGGCTTCCACCACTTCGCGTGCCACTGCCGACGTGGCAGCGCCCGTCAGTTCGGCTGGCAGGTCAAACCACGGATAGTTGAGCTTCAACTTCAACGTGTAACGATCGACCTCCTGCAGTCCTTCGACCGGTGCATCGTAGTCGAGCCTGCCCGCCGCCCTGGCCTTGGCCAGCACCGCATCCATGCCGACGATCCGTCCGTCGAACACATCGAGATGCGGCGAGCGCATGCGTGGATCGAGCGTGCGCTTCCATGAAAACGCGTAGTCGGCCGCCGTCAATTCGCGACGCTTGCCCTTGAACGCAGGATCATCGGCGAAATAGATGCCTGGCTTGACGCGGATCGTCCACATCGTGCCGTCGGCATTACTCTCCGGCAAGGCCGCTGCGGTGTTGGCAACGACCAGATGCGGGCGCGACCGGTAGTCGTAACGCAGCAGCGGCTCGAAAATCGCGCGCACCACGTATCCCGAATAGATGTCGGAGATGGCCTGCGGATCGAACCCGGTTTCAGCCGCGCGAAAGGCGACCCGCAAATGCTTGTTGGGATCGGACTGCGCTGCGGCGCCGGTCACGCCGAGCGCGGCTACGATCGCGACGATCCAAAGCCGTCTTTGCATCACTCCACGCCCTTGCGGGGCACCTTCGGATCGATGTCGAGATACTGCCACGGGTGAATGTTGAAGACGTTGAGCTTGTAGCCTTCCACCCATGGATAAATGATCATGTTCTCGTAGCGATAGGCATTGATCTTCCAGGGTGCATACGCGGCCACCAGCTGCGACATCTCGCGCATCAGCTTGGCGCGCTCGGGTCCGTCCGGCAACTGCCGCGATGCATCGTAAGCCTTGTCATAGGCCGCCAGTTTGAAACGGGAAAGATTGGCAAGGCCGGCGTTGCCGCCGTACAGGAGACCCAGAAAACCATAGCCCTCGGTGCTGGTGGAGCGATTGCCCAGTTGCCACATCTGCAACTGTCCGCTGCGCGCCATCTTGAGGAGATCGGGCCACTTCTGCGTGACCATTTCCATCTTGATGTTGATCGCCGTCATGTTGCGCTTCCACAACTCGTCGTACTGCCGCTCGAGCGCGCTGGGTACCGAGCCCTTTTTGAGGATCAAGGGTTTGCCATCCGGCATGTCGCGCCAGCCATCCTTGTCGCGATCGATATAGCCGAATTTGTCCAACAGCGCACGGGCTGCCACCGGGTCGAACTGGCTGTTGCCGAGGAATTTAGGGTCGTGACCGGTGACGCCGGGCGGCAGGATCTGCGACGCATATTCGGCCTGACCCTGCCGGATCACACGCGCCTCTTCGTCAACGTTGTAGGCCATGCCGATGGCACGCCGCAGCGCGATTTTCTCCGGCGTGTACCCACCGACAATCGGATCTTCCATGTTGAACCACGTGTACGTGATGCCCGGTTGGATGCCGCGTTGCAACGTGACGCCGGCTCGGGCAAAGCGCGGCTTCAGCTTGTTGTCCGGCTGCAATACGTTGGCGACCAGATCCACCGGCACTTCGATGTAATCGAGATCGCCCTTTTCAAACGACTGCAGGCGCGGGTTGGCCTCTTCGATCACCGCGATCTCGATCTTGCCAATCAGCGGCAGGCGTTTGCCTTTGAAGCGCGCCATCAGCGCACGATCGGCCGGGTCGGTGCTTTCCGGATAGCGCACATCGCGAAACGAGGGGCTGGCTTCGAGCACGATTTTTTGCCCACGTCGCCATTCCTTCAACTTGTACGGACCGGTGCCCACCGGATTGGCCATGATCCGGCCGGTGGCATCGGCGTAGGCCTCCACCACTTCACGCGCGACCGCAGCCGTACCACTGCCCGTCAGGTCGGCAACCACGTCGTACGATGGATGAGTGAGCTTCAACCGCAACGTGTACTTGTCGACAAGCTGCATGCCTTCGATCGGCGCGTCGTAGTCGAACTTGCCCGTTTCCTTTGCTTTGGCCAGCAGCACGTCCATCCCGACGATCTTGCCGTCGAAAATGTCGAGCTGCGGCGAATGAATGCGCGGATCAAGCGTACGTTTCCACGAATAAAGATAGTCGGCAGCCGTGAGCTCGCGCTGCTTGCCCTTGAACGCCGGATCGTCGGCGAAATAGGTGCCTGGCTTGATCTTGATCGTCCACGTCTTGCCGCCGTCGGACACTTCCGGCATGGCCGCCGCCGTATTGGGCACAATCTTGTGCGGACGCGCGATGTAGTCGTAGCGAAACGGCGGATCGAACATCACGCGATTGACGTAGTTCGAATAGACGTCGGAGGAAGCCTGTGGATCGAAGCCCGTTTCCGCGATCAGAAAGGCGACCCTGAGCGTCTTGTTGGGATCGGGCTGTGCGGCAACAATGTCCACGCCTAGCAAAACATTGACGGCCACCGCAACCAGCAGATGCCGACGTATCACTACAGCACCTTCTCGATGTCGGCCGCGATGGCTTCAGGCGTGTCCTTGGGTGCAAAGCGCGCAATCACGTGGCCTTCGCGATCGACGAGGAACTTGGTGAAGTTCCACTTGATGCCTTCGCTACCCAACAGTCCGGGTTTTTCCGCCTTCAGATATTTGAACACCGGCGCGGCCTTGTCGCCGTTGACATCGATCTTCGCGAACAGCGGAAACGTCACGCCAAAATTGAGTTCGCAAAACTTGGCAATCTCCTTGTTGTCACCCGGCTCCTGCTCCCCGAATTGGTTACATGGAAAGCCCAGCACCTCGAGACCCTTGACGTGGTATTTCTCATATAGTGCTTCGAGTCCCTTGTATTGGGGCGTGTAGCCGCACTGGCTGGCGGTATTGACGATCAGCATCGCGCGGCCGCGATACTTGTCGAGCTTGACGGGCTTGCCGTTGATGTCGGTGACTGAAAAATCATAAATCGAGGCCATGGTATTTCCTGACGATTGTCAAAGGGTGACCCGATCGGGGACTCTGTGGGCGGGGCTTCGGCCTCGCTGACCCTCACGTACGAGGCTGAAGCCTCGACTACAGCACTCGATACCCAGTCCAGTGCAGGCGCCAGCGAGATCGTGATAGTGCGTGATTATGCGGCAATGGTGCGCATTCCGGCCACCTGACCAGCTATGCGGTCAGCGCGCAGAATCGCCCCATCAGCGCGGCGCCGAGCCGTAGCCACCGCCGCTCGGCGTCTCGATCACAAAGATGTCGCCGGGGTGCATGTCCACCTTGCACGTCGCGCCGAACTCCTCGCGCGTGCCGTCAGTGCGTTCGACCCAGTTTCGCCCCAGCGCGCCAGGCCCGCCGCCCGCCATCCCGAAGGGTGGCACCCGTCGATGATTGGCCAGCATCACTGCCGTCATCGCTTCGAGAAAGCGTACCCGCCGGCGTGATCCATCGCCGCCGCGAAACTGTCCGGCACCGCCGCTGCCGCGCCGTATGCCGAACGACTCGAGCCGCACCGGAAAGCGCCACTCGAGCACTTCGGGATCGGTCAAACGCGAATTGGTCATGTGCGTCTGCACGACGCTGGCGCCCGCGAAGCCCGGCCCCGCGCCCGCGCCGCCGGAGATCGTTTCGTAATATTGATAGGTGGCGTTGCCGAACGTGAAATTGTTCATCGTGCCCTGCGACGCCGCCAGCACGCCTAACGCGCCGTAAAGTGCATCCGTCATGGTTTGCGACGTCTCCACGTTGCCGGCCACGACCGCCGCCGGATAGCGTGGGTTGAGCATCGAGCCTTCCGGGATCACGATATGCAGCGGCTTCAAACATCCTGCATTCATCGGGATGTCGTCATCGACCAGTGTGCGAAACACATAGAGCACCGCCGCCTTGCACACTGCAGACGGCGCATTGAAGTTGGTTGGTTGCTGGGCGCTGGTGCCCGTGAAATCAATGGTGGCCTCGCGTTGCGCGCGGTCGATCGTGATCGTAACGACAATCCTGGCCCCACTGTCCATTTCGTACTCGAAGTGACCGTCATGCAGCACATCGAGCACGCGACGAACGGACTCCTCGGCGTTGTCCTGCACATGCTGCATGTACGCTCGTACCACCGGCAGCGTGAAGTGCCCAACCATCTTGCCGAGCTCGTCGGCGCCTTTGGCGCATGCCGCCACCTGCGCGCGCAAATCGGCGAGATTCTGGTCGACGTTGCGGGACGGGTAGCGTCCGGACGACAAGATTGCGCGCATCTCGGTGTCAAGAAAGCGACCCTGTGCGACGAGCATCACGTTGTCGAGCAGTACGCCCTCCTCGTCGACGTGCGTGGAATCCGGTGGCATCGAGCCGGGCGTAATGCCGCCGATGTCCGCGTGATGGCCGCGCGACGCGACATAGAATTCGGGGCACTCCGCAAGCCCGGGGTTGGCGCGGTCGAGAAATACCGGGGCAATCACGGTGACGTCCGGCAAATGCGTGCCCCCGTTGTAGGGTGCGTTCAGCACGAATACGTCCCCGCGCAGCATCGTGCCCGCACGTCGATCGATGATGGTCTTGACCGACTCGCCCATCGAACCAAGATGCACCGGCATGTGCGGCGCGTTGGCGATGAGGTGTCCATCGCGATCAAAGATCGCGCACGAAAAATCAAGACGCTCCTTGATATTGACCGAGTACGCCGTGTTGGCCAGCGTGACCCCCATCTGCTCGGCGATGGCCATGAAGAGATTGTTGAACACCTCGAGCAGCACCGGGTCGGCAGTGGTGCCGATCGCATGCACGCGCCTCGCCGCCTCCACCCGTTCGAGGACGATGTGATCGCGTGATGTCAGCGTGGCACGCCAGCCGGGCTCGATCACCGTGGTGGCATTTTGCTCGCGGATCACGGCGGGACCGTCAATGGCGTCGCCGGGACGCATCGCGGTGCGCTCGAAAATCTGCGCGTCACGAAAGCCGCCTTCGGTGTACACGCGATGTGCGCGCAGCGGCTTCAACGCTCCGGCGCGCGGCGCAAACACCGGTACCTCGTCCGCCGCGGATTGCGTCTTGCCGATCGCCTCGACAGCGGCGGCCTCGATCACCAGAGCCTTGCCCGGCATCAGAAATCCATATTGCTGTCGATAGCGCCGCTCGAATTCGGCGACCAATGGCGCGGGATCGAGACCGTGCGGAATTTCCAGCGTCGTATCCGTACCGTCGTATTTGAGATGCAATCGACGCTCGCAGGTGATGCGCTCGCGCGCAATCCCCTGTCGCGCCACTTCGGCGACGGCCGTCGTTTCCAGTGCGGCGCACGCGGCATCTGCGGCAAGCAGCGCAGCCGGCGACAGTACCGTCTCCGCAGCCTGCTGCCGCAATGCACGCACGTCGGCCAGGCCCATGCCATAAGCCGACAGTACCCCTGCCAGCGGATGAATGAATACGCGCGTCATGCCCAGCGCATCCGCGACGAGACAGGCGTGCTGGCCGCCGGCACCGCCAAAGCAGCACAGCGTGTATTCGGTGACGTCGTAACCGCGCTGAACGGAAATGTGTTTGATCGCGTTCGCCATGTTTTCCACGGCAATCTTGAGAAAACCTTCCGCCACCTCTTCGGCGGTGCGTGCCACGCCGATGCGCGTGGAAACGTCCTTCGCCAGCGCTGCGAATTTTTCCTGCACGATGACAGCATCCAGCGCTGCATCACCGGCCGGACCGAATACTTTGGGGAAGAGATCGGGCACGACCTTGCCGACCATGATGTTGCAGTCGGTGACCGTCAACGGCCCACCACGCCGATACGCGGCCGGCCCCGGATTGGCACCCGCGGATTCCGGGCCCACCCGAAAACGCGCGCCATCGAACGAACAGATCGAGCCGCCGCCGGCCGCCACCGTATGAATGCTCATCATCGGCGCCCGCAGCCGCACGCCTGCCACTTCCGTCACAAATGCTCGCTCGTATTCGCCGGCCCAATGCGTGACGTCGGTGGACGTGCCACCCATGTCGAAGCCGATGATCCGATCAAAGCCGGCAACGCGCGACACTTCGACGGCGCCGACGATGCCGCCTGCGGGACCGGACAGGATGGCATCCTTGCCCTGAAAGAGCTTGGCGTCGGTGAGGCCGCCACTCGATTGCATGAATTGCAAACGCGGACCGCCGGTTTGCATTCCGCCCGTGAGGTCCGCTTCCACCTGTTCGACGTAGCGCCGCAAAATTGGCGACAGATACGCGTCGACCACTGTGGTATCCCCCCGCGAGACCAACTTCATCAGCGGACTGACCTCGTGCGACACGGACACCTGCGTGAAGCCCAACCGGCGGGCGAGTGTCGCCAGTTGCGCCTCGTGCTGTGGAAAGCGGTATCCGTGCATCAACACGATGGCCACGGCGCGTATGCCGATATCAAACGTGGCGCGCAGATCGCGCTCGGCGGCCGCGAGGTCGAGCGGGAGCACAAGATCGCCGCGTGCGCCGAGGCGCTCGTCGATTTCGATCACGCGCTCATAAAGTGGCGCGGGCAGCTCGATCTTGCGTACAAAGAGCTTGGGCCGATTTTGATAGCCGATCTCTAACGCATCGGCAAAGCCGCGCGTGATTACCAGCGCCGTGCGTTCACCTTTGCGCTCCAGCAGCGCGTTGGTGGCGACCGTCGTGCCCATCTTGACGGCATCGATCAAATCCGCAGGAATCGGCGCCCCCGGCGCAAGACCCAGCAGCGCGCGAATGCCGGCCACCGCCGCGTCCGTGTAGCGACCCGGGTTCTCGGACAGAAGTTTGTGCGTGACCAATGCTCCATCGGGGCGCCGCCCGACGATATCGGTGAACGTACCACCGCGGTCAATCCAGAATTGCCAGCGCGACGCCGATGCCATTGCGTTATCCATTACGCGATCCTAAAGCGACGCGGCGGCACGGGCCGCTTGATCGTAACTGCCGGACAGACTGCGCAAAAATCGCGCAAGTTCGCCGAGCTCGAAGTTCTGCGCCGCCTCGCCACTCATGCTGGAGACAAGGCAGGCCTCGCGCACCTCGCGATAACGGGCAATGTGCTGCTGCCCTTTGGCGGTGGTGGCAAACAGCACCTCCTTGCCGCGCTTGTCGGATTTTACGAGAGAGAGCGCCACCAGTTTCTTCAGCGCATACGCCACCACGTGCGTGTCCTCGATATTCATCATGAACGCGATGTCGGCCAATTTTTTCTCCCGCGCCCGATGATTGACGTGATGCAGCAGCAGGACTTCGAGCGTCGTCAGGTCGTGCACGCCGGCGGCGGCCATGCAGCGCACCACCCAGCGATCGAACGCGTGCCCTGCCACGATCAGTCCGAATTCGAACTCGGAGAGTTCACGGCTCTTTTCGGACACGAGATGCGACGACGAGACAAAGAGGCGCGGGGCGACCGGTTCTGACGTTGCAGCGGATGGCGCGGGGGGGGGTGCGGCGGGGGGCGCGGCGGGTGGCGTCGCGGATCGGGAACGACGGGCAGTCATCTTGTCCTCCAGCATTTGGAATCGCGGCACGCGACGTGCCGACATCACGACCTAGGAAATATTGTTGACAAGATGCTAACGATATATCGATAATTTGTCATCATTGTTTTCACACCTGTGGCGATGCCTCCAGCGCCGCATACCCGGCCAAGGCGACTCAAGTGCTCGGCATCCTGTCCCTCGATACGCAATTCCCGCGGATCCCCGGCGATGTGGGCGCGCCGGAGACCTTTGCGTTTCCCGTGCGATTGGCCACGGTGGAAGGTGCCAACGTCGACGCGATCGTGCATCGCCACGACGACGCATTGCTCACCCGCTTTGGCGATGCCGCCCGGGCCTTGGGGGCGGCGGGATGTCTGGGGGTCACCACCACCTGTGGTTTCCTCGTGCGTTGGCAACAGGCACTGGCGCGCGCCGCCGGCGTGCCGGTGCTGACGTCGGCGCTGCTGCAACTACCCGTCATCGCGCGCTGTGTCGCCCCCGGTCGGCGCGTCGGTGTGGTCACCTATTCCGCACCGGACCTGACCAGCGCAACGTTAGCCGCCGCAGGTGCCGACATCGACACGCCAATCCAAGGCGTGGATCCCGATGGCTACTTTGCCAATACGATCCGACACGGCCGCGCGACGCTCGATCGCGCGTTGATGGCCGCTGACGTGATTGCCGCTGGACAACGACTGATGACGCGCCACCCCGACATGGGTGCAATCGTGCTCGAGTGCGCCAACATGCCGCCCTACCGCGACGCGGTGGCCACTGCGTTGGGGCTGCCCGTGTTCGATGCCACACATGCCATCGCGTGGTTTTATAGTGGTTTGCCGGGGACGGCACCCCGCTACGGCCGCAGCAATTTATGGTAAAAATCCATCCATCCTCGCGTCAGGCATTCGCCCCGCTGCGAGCTACAGGAGACTTCCGATGAAACGATTGTCCGCCATCGCGTTCGGCTTGGTGCTCGCGCTGCCCGCGTTCGCCCAAACCAAATGGGATCTGCCCACCGCGTATCCGCCGTCCAATTTCCATACCGAGAACGTCGTGCAGTTTGCCAACGACGTCGACAAGGCAACGGCCGGCAAGTTGAAAATCCAGGTGCATCCCAATGCATCGCTGTTCAAGGCCCCGGAAATCAAGCGCGCCGTGCAGGGCGGGCAAGCCCAGGCCGGCGAAATTCTGCTGGTCAACTTCGAAAACGAAGATCCGCTCTACGGCCTCGACGGCATTCCGTTTCTCGCCACGTCATATGCCGAGTCAATGAAGCTTTACAAGGCGTCGAAAAAAGCACTCGACGAAAAGCTTGCCAAGCAGGGCATGAAACTTCTATACACGGTGCCCTGGCCGCCGCAGGGCATCTACTCGAAGAAGACACTGGCCAACGTCGGTGACATGAAGGGCTTGAAGTGGCGCGCCTACAGTCCGGCGACGTCCAAGATCGCCGAGCTGGTCGGTGCACAACCCGTCACCGTGCAGGCTGCTGAAGTCTCGCAGGCGCTGGCCACCGGCGTGATCGACTCGTACATGTCGTCCGGCGCCACCGGTTACGATTCCAAAACGTACGAGCACATCAAGAACTGGTACGACACGCAGGCATGGCTTCCGAAAAATGCGGTGATCATCAATCTCAAGGCCTTCGAGGCGCTGGACAAGCCCACCCAGACGGCGTTGCTCAAGGCAGCGGCCGATGCCGAAACGCGCGGCTGGAAACTGTCGGAAGAAAAGAACCTCTGGTATGTCGAGCAGTTGAAGGGCAAGGGCATGAACATCATCAAGCCCAGCGAGCAACTGACGGGCGACCTGCGCCGAGTCGGCAACTACATGCTGGCCGAATGGCAGCGCAAGACCGGTGACGATGGCAAGAAAATCATCGAAGCCTATCGCGCGCAACAGTAGGCCTGTGCGTCACACTCTCGATCGACTGTACAACGCCGCCGGAGTATTGGCGGCGTTGTTCTTGGTGGGCACGCTGTTGATGGTGGTGCTTGGCGTCACCGGACGACTGCTGCATTTCCATGTGCCCGGCACCGATTCGTATGCGGGCTATTGCATGGCCGCGGCAGGATTTCTGGCACTCGCCTATACGCTGCAACGCGGTGAACACATCCGCGTCACGCTGTTGATCGAGCATCTGGGGCCCGGTGTCTGTCGCGCGCTGGAATTGTGGTCTCTTGGCGTGGCCACCGTGTTGTCCGGCGCCTTTGCGTATTACAGCATCCGGCTCTCATTTCAATCGTGGGACTTCAACGACATCTCGACCGGCAACGACGCCACACCCTTGTGGTTGCCGCAATTGTCGATGGCTTTCGGCGTCACCATTCTCTTCATCGCGTTTGTCGACAATTTTGTCGGCGAGTTGAAGGGTCAGCGCATCCGCAAGGCACCGGCCGAGGCCATGCACAATGAATGAAGCATTGATCACCACGTTGTTGGTCGTGGCGCTGTTCCTGCTGCTCGGCAGTGGCGTATGGATTGGACTCGCATTGGCGGGGGTCGCGTGGATCGGCATGGAGCTTTTTTCCTCGCGCCCAGCGGGCGACGCCATGGCCGTCACGATCTGGGGGTCGGCGTCATCCTGGACCCTGACGGCGTTGCCACTCTTTGTGTGGATGGGCGAAATCCTGTTTCGCACGCGGCTGTCGGAGGACATGTTCAGGGGGTTGGCGCCGTGGCTCGAACGCATTCCTGGACGCCTTTTGCACACCAACATCATCGGCTGCACCATTTTTGCCGCGGTGTCGGGCTCGTCGGCGGCCACGTGTGCCACGATCGGCAAAATGACACTGCCAGAATTGAAACGTCGCGGTTATCCCGAGGACATCACGATCGGCACGCTCGCCGGTGCGGGCACGTTGGGCCTCCTGATTCCGCCGTCGATCATCATGATCGTCTACGGCGTCACGGCCGACGTATCGATCGCGCAATTGTTCATTGCCGGTGTATTGCCGGGTGTGTTGCTGGCCACGCTCTTTTCCGGCTATATCGTGATCTGGGCGCTGGTGCATCCGGACGCCATTCCAAAAATTGTCGAGCGCACGACGCTGCTGCAGAAGCTGCACGCGTCGCGGCATCTGCTTCCCGTCATCATGCTGATCGCATTGGTGCTGGGGTCGATCTATGTCGGCGTCGCCACCGCGACCGAGGCGGCCGCGTTTGGTGTCCTGGGCGCGCTGCTGCTCTCCTGGACGCAGGGATCGCTCAATCGCGCAACCCTGTTCTCGAGCCTGATGGGGGCCACCAGTCTCTACTGCATGATCGCGCTGATCCTGTCGGGTGCGGCGTTTCTCACGCTGGCGATGGGCTATATCGGATTGCCGCGGCACCTGGCCGAATGGATTGGCGGACTGGGATTGAGCCCGTTCGTGCTGATCATTGCGCTCACTGGGTTCTACACAGTGCTGGGCTGCTTTCTCGATGGCATCTCGATGGTGGTGCTGACGATGGGCGTCATTTTGCCCACCGTGGAAAAGGCCGGCATCGACCTCCTGTGGTTCGGCGTCTTCATCGTGCTGGTGGTGGAAATGGCACAGATCACGCCGCCCGTGGGTTTCAATCTCTTCGTGCTGCAAGGCATGACCGGCAAGCAGATCACATGGATCGCGCGCCATACCGTCCCCATGTTCTTGCTGATGGCGGCCGCCGTGCTGCTGATCTGGTTTGTGCCGGACATCATCACGTTTTTGCCGCGCCAGATGAAGATCGGCTAGCGCCCGCCACGCAATGTCCGCGAACGATGCCAAGCTGATCGACGCATTCTGTGACCAGTTGTGGCTGCAGGACGGGCTTGCACCGACATCGCTCGATAGCTATCGCCGCGATCTGCGCGCGTGGTCAGCGTGGCTTGGTGACAATGGCTTGCTGACAGCGGATCGTGGCGCGGTGGAAGCCTGGCTTGCCGCACAGTATCGCGACGGTGCCAAGGCCACGTCGGTGGCGCGCCGACTGTCGACGCTGCGCCGGTTCTATCGACTGCAACTCGAACGCGCCACGATTCGCGATGACCCCACGTTGCGCGTACGGGCGCCGCGCAAGCCGCGCCGTCTGCCCAAGCTCCTGTCCGAAGCGCAGGTCGAAGCACTGCTGGCAGCACCCGATGTCAACACGCCCCTCGGCGTGCGCAATCGCGCGATGCTGGAGACGCTGTACGCCACCGGATTGCGCGTGTCGGAACTGACAGGGCTCAAGATCGCCCAGGTGGGGTTGTCGACCGGTGTCGTGCGCGCGCTGGGCAAGGGCAGCAAAGAACGACTCGTGCCGCTGGGTGAAGAGGCTGTCGCGTGGTTGCAGCAATATCTCGACACGGTACGGCCTGCGTTGGCGGGGGACGGCAAGAACGATCATCTGTTTCTCACCGCGCGGCAGGGACCGATGACACGGCAGGCATTCTGGGTGCTGCTAAAGCGACTTGCGGCAGGCGCCGGCATCCCGGCTGTGGCGTTATCGCCACATGTATTGCGCCACGCGTTTGCGACGCATCTCCTCAATCACGGCGCCGATCTTCGGGTCGTGCAACTGCTGCTGGGACACGCGGACATCACGACCACGACGATCTACACGCACGTCGCGCGTGAGCGC